>JAGQZT010000041.1 GCA_020435335.1 Flavobacteriales bacterium
AGAACCTCGATACTTCCCGCCTCGTGAGCGAAAAGACCACGTCCAAATACCAGCAGGAATTCCGTGAAATTGGCATGATGCTGGGCGATAATCTCGATGAGGACGAATGGAAAAACCTTTATAAAAAGCTGGTTTACTGGGAGTTGGAATTGGAGAAATCAAAAGAGAGCGGCATGGAGGAAATCCTCATCATGCAGAAGAATGAAGCCAATGCCCAGTTCGGAAAATTTGTGGAACGCAACTACATCGACTGGCTGGAACATCCCGAAAATGCGCCGACCTTGTCGCATAACCTGTTCAAGAAACACGTGATTCCTGAGTTAAAAGACCCGAAAGCACCCGTGTTTTTTGTGGTCATCGACAACCTGCGGTATGACCAGTGGAGAATCTTGCGTCCACTCATCACCAGCGATTACTGGGTGGATGAGGAAGAACTGTTCTACAGCATTCTCCCGACCACCACACAATATTCCCGGAATGCCATCTTCGCCGGCATGATGCCTGCCGAGATCGAACGAAGATTTCCCGATAAATGGATCAACGACGAAGAAGAAGGCGGACGAAACATGCACGAGGAATTCTTTCTCGAAGAACAATTGAAACGAAACGGTCTCGACATCAAGTTTTCCTACAACAAAGTACTCAATGTAAGCTATGGAAACAAAGTACTTCGCGAGGTACCGTCCATGTTCAACAACGAACTGAATGTGATCGTATATAATTTTGTGGACATGCTTTCACATGCCCGGACCGATACTCAGGTGGTGAAGGAACTCGCAGGCGATGAGGCTGCTTACCGGTCCGTCGTCAGATCCTGGTTCGAGCATTCCACCTTACTTAACATCCTGAAAGAAATTGCAGCTCGTGGCGGCAAGCTCATCATCACGACCGATCATGGTTCCATCCGGGTGAAAGAAGCATCCAAAGTGGTGGGTGATAAGGAGGTGAACACCAATCTGCGCTACAAGCAGGGGAAATCATTGAACTACCAGGCGAAAGATGTGTTTGCAGTCACCAATCCGGCGGATGCACACCTGCCTAAAGTCAATGTGAGCCAGACCTACGTATTTGCCAAAGACGATACTTTTTTTGCCTATCCGAATAACTACAACCACTACGTGAAATACTACAAGGATACCTTCCAGCACGGAGGCATCTCCCTCGAAGAAATGCTGATCCCGATCGTAAAACTGAGTGCCAGATGATCACTTTCGAAGCCGCTTCCGAACAAGATTTGAACGGTCTGGCGCCTCAGATTCTGAGTGCATTCGGAGACAACAAAATGGTGTTGTTCTACGGTGAAATGGGAGCGGGTAAAACCACGCTCATCAAAGCCCTTTGTCAGGCACTCGGTGTGGATGACACCACGTCGAGCCCCACGTTTTCGATTGTGAATGAGTATCTGGGGAATTCGGGCGAACGGATTTACCATTTTGATTTCTATCGCATTGATGACGAAGAAGAAGTGATGGACCTGGGTTACGAGGATTATTTCTACAGTGGCGACTACTGTTTTATCGAGTGGCCCGAAAAAATACCGAACTTATTGCCTGAAGACCCCGTAAAGGTGAGTATCGAGGTTGCGGAACACCAAAAACGACGGATTTCTGTTGCACGGTGAGCAGTATTTTTTATTTTTGTAACAAACCTTCTTTACATGTCAACATCAGATGATCTACTCAAATCCCTTGCTCAGGGATTTATGCCACAGGAAGAAATGTTGGAAGTGGCCCGCAAGAAAAGCAGCTTACAAATCGGTATTCCTAAAGAGACATCCATTCAGGAAAAACGGGTGCCCTTAGTGCCGGATGCGGTTGCCGTATTGGTAAACAACGGCCACGAAGTGATCATCGAAACCGGAGCCGGGGAAGGTTCCAGTTTTACGGATAACCATTACTCGGAAGCCGGGGCACAGGTAGTTTATACGACCGAAGAGGTTTATAAAGCCAACATGATCCTGAAGGTAGAACCACCTACTTTACAGGAGATCGACCTGATGCAGCACGGACAATTACTGATCTCTGCCCTGCAATTACCGATACAGCCGAAAGACTTTCTGAAGAAACTCATCAACAAGAAAATTACAGCCATTGCCTTCGATTACATCAAGGATCCGGAAGGCATCCTTCCGATCGTAAGCGCCATGAGTGAGATCGCCGGCAATGCGGCCATCCTCATTGCTGCCGAATACCTGAGCAACCTGCATAAGGGCCAGGGGCAACTGTTCGGAGGGATCTCCGGCGTGTCGCCTACCGAAGTGGTCATTATCGGTGCCGGAACCGTTGGTGAATTTGCTGCCAAATCAGCCATTGGGTTAGGAGCAACCGTTAAAGTATTTGACAATTCGACGCATAAACTACGTCGATTACAAGCGATGTTGGGCCAACGTGTTTTTACGTCGGTAGTCCAGCCGAGAGTACTAACCAAGGCCTTAAGAACCGCCGATGTGGTGATCGGTGCCATCAGCTCCCCGATGGGAAGAGCACCGATCGTGGTAACCGAAGACATGGTAAGCCAGATGAAAGATTTTTCCGTGATCGTGGATGTGAGCATCGATAAAGGCGGCTGCATCGAAACCTCGGAAGTAACCAGCCACGAAGCACCGATCTTCTCCAAATACGGCGTGATCCACTATTGCGTACCGAATATTGCTTCCCGCGTGGGACGTACGGCATCTTACGCGTTAAGTAATGTAATTACACCAACCTTAGTCGATACCGGAGAGTTCGGCGGACTGGAAGTGATGATCAAATCCTATCAGGGCATCCAGAACGGGGTGTACCTGTACAAAGGTGTACTCACCAATAAATACCTGGCCGATACCTTCAATTTACCTTACAAAGACATTAACCTCTTATTAATGGCAATGTAATGGCGATAGACAGAAAGGTATTTTTCAGAAGACTTCGGATTTATTTAATAGGGTGTGGCCTGGGCTGCATCGTGGTTTGGGCCACCTTGTTCAACAAGGAACACGACAGGCCTTCCTGGCTGCCCGAAGGGCGGATTTTAGAATTTCTGGCTACGGCCGACATTACGGTGAACGACCAGTTGAAATGCCACCTGGAGTGTCAGGGTATCCCGGAAGATTTTTTGAAAACAGATACCACCTTCTGGAAACAGGCGGAGGTCGATTTCGACAAGAGTGCCGTACACCGGAAACCTTGTCCGGAGCACTACATCTTCTCCAGGCTCAGCGACGGAAGGGAAATAGGAATCTACGTAGAGAACTGCGAAACCTGCATCGATTGCGAATCCGAATTCACGGCCTCTTTACGCGGCATCGTCAACTTGTCGGATAAGGAAAAGGTGTGTGATTGTAAGGAGTAGGTGGTGGTTGTTGGTTGATGGTTGTCAGTGTTCAGGATATAGCTGAGAGTAATTCGAATACAAAATAAAAAACATCCCCAATATTCGACCAAAAATTCTTGTCGCGTTTGTTTCTGCAGGATTCACTGCAATAACCTCCCTTAACGCGGTTTTCTTTCGTAATGACTTTCTTGCAGGTACGGCATTTCATAGTTTCAGGGTATGCATAAAAAAAAGCACATTCATAGTTGACGAAGGTAAAATCATTTTCCGAAAATGGACTTCATGGTTTCTTCATGTTCTTTTTGAACCAGCTCTTTTTCTTTTTCATTCAAATAAAAGCTTGGATCACCGTTTATCAGCTTATCGAAATAGATAATTAACCCGGAACCTCTTTTACCGTCGACTTGAGTCTTGCCATACGTTGCAATAGCTGCGGCTTCTTCTTTGAGTCCCATCTGAAATTTAATTCTGGCCACGTGTAACGCAGTAATTATAGAGGAAAGGTTTAGTTGATACGAATCGAATTTCGGATTGTTGCTCTTTAAATCGTCCAGGGAAATCTGATCGAAAGGAGAAGGGAAATTCTGGAACAGATCGAAGTAGGGCATGCCTTGCTGCAATATCATGTCGTAGATCAAGCCGATCGATTCTTCTGCTTCTTCCTCGTTCATTCCATAATCAACCATTTGATTGCCGTTTTCGAGATGAAGGGAATGCCGGTAAATACAATCGATCGTTTTGATGGTTTTCAGATCGGCCGGTTCATGGATGCTATCGGGTAAAAAATCCAAATGGACACCGACTTCAACCCATCCTTCGCCGCCATATTTGTTTCCAAAAAACTGGATGGTGTGGATGTAATTTCCGGAGGTCTTTTTATAATTGAAACCACTTCCCTGAAAGCCCAGCTCCCTTAATTGGGGAGCGAGGTGTTGAGCAATGTGCTTCTTGAATTCCGGTCCTTTGATGTTGTGGTACAACCGTTTTGAGATCATCTCGTGTCTGTCCTTTTTATCGAGCTCGTGCACGGTCCAGAATCGTTTGTTGAGCTGGTGTGTCTTTTTATTTGATTTGAAGAAGTTGAACATGGTTGTCGGTGTTTATCCTTGATTAGGTTTCTACATCAGGAGCCCGGTAGATGCTGCCAAAATTTATCCGCGTTACAAACGCGGACGAGGCGTGATCATATATTTTTGTTTGTGTTATACATATCCTTTTTTATTTTTTCCAGTAGACAATTATCCCTTTAGCACTTTTAACCCAATCCTGCTTATCAAATTGGTTGTGGTTTACTTTGTCATAAATTTGTTTATTCGAATAGACTACATACTTGAACTTTACACTTTCATCCTCTGAAGGATTGTACGACACAGTACACTCCCTATCATCGTTTGAAATTTTAGTCGTTATTGATATTAACAGATCCATACCTTCTCTCCACGTGGTTATTTTATCAGTCTTTTTTATGAAGATCACTCCCTCACCATCATATTCACTTGAGTTATCTTGGTAACAAAGAAGTTTGTCATCATTCTTATGGTCTGACAAAAAGGCAAAATATTCGTTTTCGGTTGAAAATTCTAACCAATCGATTGTGTATTCTATGGGATACTTTTCTCTGAGTCTGGTTAATTGTGAAGGGTCAAAATCAAAATAGTGTCGATTGAAGATAACATTACGATTAATGGGATTAATATTTATCGAGGGGTGAAGCATTTCTTTTCCCTTAACGAGATAAACGGAAAACATTTTATCATCAAGGCTTATACTATACCTTTCTGGCCCAGCCGTTAAGCTATCCTTCAAGAGGTTAAGTCCGGTGTCATCATTTATATAAAATGAATATTTTAAATTAATCATCTCTTTATCGTAGAAAGGCGTAACTCCAATAATACTATATTCTTTTGAAGCTCCAGGTTGAAATTCACCAAAAAGAGTTGTTTTAGTAGTTTGATCACTCCCACATGCAAGTGTGATAAAGATTGAAAGAAGTAGAAGAAATTGTTTCATTTTTTTGTTATGTATAAAGTTTTGCTTACGGCTTGTGGCGGTTTCGAAGCACTTTCCTGTTAACCGAAACCAAGGCTGGCTGCGAAGCAAAAATCTTGCTGACAGCCGTTTACCCGCCATAAGCTATATACTGTGTTGTAGAGCGTTTTTAATTCTTCTTTTTTTCACATTCAAGATAAAAATCGACAGTCAATTGGTCGTTTGTTTCTTGTCTGACTTTGTACTGAATGTATGAATCATCTTCTGGTTCATAAAAGTCCACCGATTCCAATTGCCCTTCTTTATTAATTGTCTGAGTTGATTTTTGCGTCTTTCCAAGTCTACCAAACACTTTATAATAGCCCATATAGCTCCTTTGAAACTTTTCGGTTTCACCAGTGCTACATACTCCATTTAGATTAATATTAGGTTGTCTTGTTAGGTCAACTCCCATTTGTGAAAGAATCTTCATGAGACGTATATTCTTCTTAGTTACAATATTTTCAAAATAAGAGCAGTCTTTACAAGTACAATTTTCAGAGATTTTAGGTTGAGATTTATAAAAATCTTTTGTTTTTCCAATATTGACATTGATTCTGCATTGACCTATTTGAAATCTAATTGTTTCCACTCATCTAAATTAGTAAATTCATAGGTTATGGTTGGAATGAGGAGGTAAGGAAAATTCTGGGAACAGATTATTCTATTATCTGTAAACTATCTTCCTTAAAACTGATATTTCTTTTGAGTTCCTTAATTAGATGTGCTTCTGATACTGCATTATGTCCTTCAATGTTCTCATCTTTTATATATCCGGCTAGATTCCCAGCATAATATCCAGATATACATATAATTTGGAATATATATCCCGTTTCGTAATGAACACAAAGCATATATTCCTGTTCTAACTCTCTACCGTCATAGGAGGTTGTCATTTTTACTCTTGTCCCTCTGTAATATAGTTTCATACTTCCAAAGTAACAAATTTTGAGGTTATGGTAGTAGTAATGAGGAAGTTCCTCACACATCATCTTCTGATGTAGCTCTTGTAGGAGGAAAGAAAAAGGAGCCCGCCGGGCTCCTTTTAAACTTCTATGTTTTCAGTCTTAGCTGTGGAACAAGATCATAAATCCGAATCCGGCGAGGTAACCGATCATGGCTAACCAGGCAATCTTTTTCAGGTACCAGAAGAAAGAAATCTTCTCCATCCCCATAGCTACCACTCCGGCAGCCGATCCGATGATCAGCATACTTCCACCGGTTCCGGCAGCATACGCAATAAAATGCCAGATGTGGTTGTCCAGCGGATAGTTGGCGACATCAAACATCCCCATACTCGCAGCTACCAACGGTACGTTGTCGATTACCGCCGATCCTGCTCCCAGCAACAGTACGAACAGGTCGCTGCTGATGGACCCCAATACGTTTTGTCCGAAGGTAAAGATCAGTCCCAACGATTCCAATGCGGCTACGGTCATTAAGATCCCTAAGAAGAATAAAATGGATGGCATCTCAATTTTCGCCAAGGCTTTGAAGGTCGGGCTGTGGTGTGCACTGTGCGCATCCTGCGGATGGTCTTCCGCATCTTCCACGCTGGTCATGCTGAACTTCCGGTTGCTGATCATTTCAGCTACCAGCGCTACGATAGACAAGGAAAGCATCATCCCGACATAAGGAGGCAGGTGTGTGATGGTTTTGAAAACCGGTACGAATACGATCAGGGCTAAACCGAGGTAGAGCATTAAGGCTCCTGTTTTTCCGGAAGCTTCTTCTTCTTCCGCAGGTTCGAAATTCCCTTTGAAAGCCGGTAAGAAGCTGGCAATTAACGTAGGTAAAACCATGCAGAGCAAAGATGGAACGATCAGGTATTCAATCAGTTTAACGGTAGATACTTTGTTACCCATCCACAGCATGGTGGTGGTTACGTCACCGATCGGCGACCAGGCACCTCCGGCATTAGCCGCGATGATGATCAAACCGGCATACCAGATCCGGTCCTTGTTCTCCGGGATCAGTTTACGCAGGATGGTGATCAGTACAATGGTAGCCGTTAAGTTGTCGATGATTGCGGATAAGATAAATCCTAAAATGGCAACGATCCATAACAGTACGGCTTTCTTTTTGGTCTTTACAAAATTCTTGATGGTGGAGAACCCGTTAAAATGATCGATGATCTCTACAATGGTCATGGCACCAACCAGGAAGATCAGAATCTCACAGGTTTTACCGAAGTGGTGCAGCAAGGTGCTTTCAAGCAGGTGAAGCTTCTCTTCATGCTCCATCAGCCCGAAGCCTTCCAGCATGCTGTGTGCGTGCGAGTCGAACCAGGTGGTAAAGCCGTCGAGTCCGAAAGCCACGCCGGCCCAGGCCAGAGCCATCATTAACAAGGCAGGAACCAGTTTATCAATCTTTAAACTGTGTTCGATAGTAATTGCCAGGTATCCCAGGACAAATACGACTACAATAAAAATTTCCATTGTGTTTAATTTAGTTAAGCGAATTCAAATATAATACTTTATACCAATTGACCTAAAGCGATCTCAAAAGCCGTTTTGGCAATGTGGTATTTCGAGTTATTCTTTTGGTGCGATTTGATCAATGCTTGTTTGATGATCTCCGAGGTGTCGTGGAAAATGGATTCGTCATCCAGTACGCCCAGGTCGTTGCTCATCAGGTAAGCAAATACGCGAGCCATCCCACAGTTGGAGATAAAATCAGGGATAATGCTGATGTTGTTGTCGGCATAATCCGCGATCGGTCCGAAGAAAATCTCAGGATCGGCAAAAGGTACGTTGGCACCTGCGGCGATCACTTCCATTCCGGAATTGATCATGCGGTCTACCTGATCTCTCGTAATCAGTCTCGAAGCGGCACAAGGAATGAAAACTTCCGCTTTAATGTCCCAGATCCGGGCATTCACCTCGTCGAAGCTGAGCATCTCGGGGCTGTGCAGTTTGTTTCCGTCTTTCGTTACGAACAGGTGTCTGATCTCTTCCAGCGAATAACCGTTTTCGTTGATCAGTCCGCCGTCGCGATCAATGATGCCGACGATAACAGCACCTTGCTGAGCGAGGTAATAGGCTCCGGCAGAACCTACATTGCCCCATCCCTGAACGATCACGCGTTTGCCTTTGACTTGTCCGCCGTAAATGTCGTAGAAATGTTTCACCGATTCGGCTACACCATAACCGGTAATCATGTCGGCAACAACGTATTTCCGGCTTACATCCGGACTGAAGTTCGGGTCTTCGATCACTTTCAGAACACCCTGGCGCAGCTGGCCGATGCGGTGAATTTTTTGAGCCTCACGCGGTTGGAAATGTCCGTTAAACACACCTTCCTGCGGATGCCATACACCACAATCTTCGGTGATCGGGATCACTTCATGAATTTCATCCACATTCAGATCGCCTCCGGTACCATAGTAGTTTTTCAATAATGGAGAAACCGCAGCATACCATCTTCTCAATACACCTTCTTTACGCGGATCATTCGGATCAAAATTGATTCCCGATTTAGCTCCGCCGATCGGCGGACCGGCAACGGTAAATTTCACTTCCATGGTTTTCGCCAGCGATTCCACTTCACGCTTATCGAGGCCAACGCGCATCCGGGTTCCCCCGCCGGCAGCTCCACCTCGCAACGAGTTGATTACCACCCAGCCCTGGGCCTCGGTTTCGGCGTCGTTCCATTCAAAGACAATCTCAGGAGTTTTGTTCTCGAATTTATCCAGTAAATCTTTCATCAATAATACCTTTATATATAAGCACGACAAATGTAACTAAAACAATCACTTTTAAAAATAAAAAGCCCGTTGAAATTCTTTAAAATCAATTCGGAATATGATTGTGTAACGCTATAACTTTTCTTAATTTAGTCAGCCTAAATCTCATTAAACTAAACGCTAATAAATTTTAAAAGATGAAAGTAACAGTAGTAGGAGCAGGAGCAGTGGGTGCAAGTTGTGCCGAATACATTGCCATTAAGAATTTTGCTTCAGAAGTAGTTTTGGTTGATATCAAGGAAGGTTTTGCCGAAGGGAAAGCCATGGATTTGATGCAAACCGCTTCGTTGAATGGTTTCGACACCAAAATTACCGGTGTAACAAATGATTACGCAGCAACAGCAGGAAGCGATGTGGCGGTGATCACCAGCGGTATTCCGCGTAAGCCGGGAATGACCCGTGAAGAACTGATCGGAATCAACGCCGGTATCGTAAAAACCGTATGCGAAAACCTGTTGAAACATTCTCCGAACGTGATCCTGATCGTGGTAAGTAACCCGATGGATACGATGGCTTACCTGGCTCACAAAGCTACCGGACTGCCAAAGAACAGAATCATCGGAATGGGTGGAGCGTTGGATAGCGCCCGCTTCAAATACCGTTTGGCTGAAGCCCTGAATTGCCCTGCTTCCGACGTGGAAGGTATGGTGATCGGAGGTCACAGCGATGTAGGTATGGTTCCGCTCATCGAGAAAGCCGTAAGAAACAGTGTCCCTGTGTCTGAGTTCTTGTCTGCCGACAGAATGAACCAGGTGGTGGAAGATACCAAAGTAGGTGGTGCTACCTTAACCAAACTATTAGGAACCAGTGCCTGGTATGCTCCGGGAGCTGCCGTTTCCGAACTGGTAAGAGCCATTGCTCAGGATTCACAAAAAATGTTCCCTTGTTCTGCGATGTTAACCGGCGAATACGGATTGAACGACATCTCCATAGGTGCTCCATGTATCTTAGGGAAAAACGGGATCGAAAAGATCGTTGAGATTGAACTGTCAGCCGCTGAGAAAGCTAAATTGACAGAGAGTGCGGAAGGTGTTCGTAAAACAAACGACCTGCTGGATTCTGTCTTAGCATAGAACTGAAAATTTTACATCACGGAAAATGCCGGAATTCATCCGGCATTTTCTATTTTGCGGCATGAAAACAACACTACCCATCCAGATCATAGCCATCGAAGACGACGGCTTTCATTTGCTAACTTCCGTAACATTAAACGGGAAACCGGCATCCATGATCATTGACACCGGTGCCTCCCGGAGTGTGTTCGATGAAAACCGCATCGTTCAATTTCTTGGACACAATAATCTCGAAGAACATGACCGGCTCTCATCCGGATTGGGAACCAATACCATGACCAGCAAAAAAGTGAAGCTTGATAACCTGACATTGGGTGATCTTCAGCTGGTCAATTACGATGCGACCATCCTCGATCTGGGACATGTCAATACTTCCTACGAAAAACTGGAACTGGAACCCGTCGACGGTATTTTGGGGGGCGATATCCTGAAAGATTATCAGGCCATCATCGATTATGCCGGTAAAGTGCTGGTTTTATCGATGGATTAGTTCCTGATCTTTATCTTTGCTTCCGAATCCTACTCACGTGAAGCTGCTTAAATCGACCATACACACCACCCTTGCTGCCAGATTGATGCTGGCACTGTTGCTGTTCTTCCTGTGCCGGTTGTTTTTTCTGGCGTATAATGCCGATTATTTTTCAGAGAGTTCATTCAGTCAACTGCTTGCGGTGTTTTGGGGCGGACTGATCTTCGACCTGGCCGGGCTTTCCTACCTGCTCTTTCCTTATGTGATTCTGCAAACCATTCCGGTGCCGTTTAAGTTGAATAAACGGTATCAGCGTGCCGTTCGGTGGCTGTTTGTCGTGCCGTTAAGCGTTGGCGTGCTGGCTAATCTGGCTGATGCTGTTTACTTTCCGATTACCCTGAAAAGAACGACCTGGTTGCTCTTCGAGCAATTTTCCCACGAAAGTAACCTGATCCGGTTAACAGGCTATTTCCTGGTGGAATATTGGTATGCCACACTTCTTTTCATGTTTTTGGTCTGGCTCATTTTTTTTACGGATAAAAAACTGCAAATCACCGAACGGCAGAACCTCAAAGGGTGGAAGTTCTACCTGACCGAAAGCCTGGTGTTCCTGATTCTGACAGTCAACATGGTGGCGGCCATCCGTGGAGGTTATTCCCGTAGTGTTCGGCCGATGACCCTCAGCAATGCGGTCAAGTATACGTCCAGTCCCAAACAACGGGCGTTGGTGTTGAATACGCCTTTCACCATGATCCGGACCATGGGCGTGGAACCGCTGAACGAAGTCCGTTACTTTTCGACCGAAGATCAGCAAAAAATCTTTTCCGCTCTGCACATTCCAAAAGCCGGATCCGACAGTTTGTTCATGAAAAAAAACGTAGTGCTGTTCATCCTCGAAAGTTTCGGTCGGGAACATGTGGGAGCCTTAAATCGCCATATTCCGGGTTATCAGGGATTCACACCTTTCCTGGATTCACTCATCGGGGAGAGCTACACGTTCCGGTATGCTTTTGCCAACGGACAAAAATCCATTTGCGGCATGACTTCCAACATCACGTCGTTACCAACCTTCGAAACGCCTTTCGTGTTGTCGAATTACTCCGGGAATGAGGTGGCCGGACTGGCTAAAACCTTGAAGCGAACAGGTTATCGGACCGCTTTCTTCCACGGTGCGGCCAATGGCTCGATGGGTTTTGATGCCTTTGCCAAACAATCAGGCTTCGATCGGTATTTTGGTCGGGATGAATATAATAATGATGCTGATTATGACGGCATGTGGGGGATTTGGGATGAACCGTTTATGCAGTACTTTGCCCGTCAAATGGATCAGATGCAGGAGCCGTTTTTCACGAGCTTTTTCTCGTTGTCATCCCACCATCCTTTCCGCATTCCGGAACAGTATGTAGGGGTTTTTCCGGAGGGGAAACTGCCCATTCAGCAGACGATTGCCTATACCGATCACGCGTTAAGACAGTTCTTTAAGCAAGCTAAAAAAATGCCCTGGTTTAAGAATACGCTTTTCATCATTACGGCCGACCATGCTTCGACCTACAATGAGAACAGCTTGAAAGAATATAAAACCTTACCGGGAGTGTTCTCCGTGCCGATCGTTTTGTATGATCCGTCATCGGATCGGCTAAGAGGCTTTGACGACAGTACCGTGGTGCAGCAGATCGACATCATGCCAACGGTGTTGAATTATTTGAATTATCCCGATGACTACGTCGCCTTCGGAACCGATATGTTGAATCGGAAAGAGCCGCATTTTGCCATCGATTACGAGTCCGGTTATTACGTGTTATTTCAGGATGATTATGTGCTGCGTTATGACGGCGAAAATGTAGAAGGTTTGTACGATTACCGGAAAGACCCGCATTTGCTGACCAAATTGGAGCAGCAAGAACCAGAACGATTAAATCGGATGTTAACCCTGATGCAGGCCTTCCTGCAGGAGCACAATCGCAGGATGAAACAGGATGAATTATCCGTAAAGTGAATTACTCCTTAATCACCTTCAGCACTTTATTCCCTTTCGGATTACTGATTTGAACCAGGTAAATGCCTTGCGCCAAGTCAGCCATGTTTACAACGGTTTTTCGGTTGCTGATGCGTTGCCGGTGCATGGTTTTACCCAGCAGGTCGTACAGGGTTAATGTCGTATTCGGAGATGCTTCTGTACCCAGATCGATGGTAATACTGTTTTGGGTTGGATTCGGATAGATGTTCACCTGGTCGAAAACCGTATTCACTTCGGAAATCCCAACACCAGCAGTAAGCGTATCTCCTTTGTAGAAGGAAACCCCGCCGCAATAGTTGCCGACGATCATATCCAGCATGCCGTCGTTGGTCATATCTTCAATGGCCACGAAGGAGTTGATGCCTTCCCAGATGTTCAGGTAAGTACTGTCGCGGGTAAATTTACCGGTCAGGTTACCGTCGATGTTCCCGAATTTATAGATGTGTCCGTTGTTTGATCCGGAATACAGGAAGGTGGTTCCGCTGCTGTCTATAAAAATAGGGTTGCTGTTTCCTCTGAAGTCGAATTTATTCCGGGTAGAGATTTTGCCCAACGAATCGGTGATCAGTACAAAGTTCGGAACACTAACGCTTCCTTTGTTTTCGTAGTAGGAGAACGTACCGTTTTGCTTGCCGATGATCAGGTCGATGAGTGTATCCTTATTCAGGTCATAAAGTAGAGGCGTAGCATTCTGACCGACATCAATGCCCAGGTATTCAATCAGGAACAAGGAGAATGCAGCAGGATTTCCCGGTCCGGCCATATTCCGGAACAAATGAACATACCCGTTATAATCTCCCAGAAGCATGTCTTCGTCACCGTCACCATCAATGTCGCCGAAAGTAGGAGCAAGACCCAGTGTAGGGCGGTTGTTCGAAACGTCCAGATTCATGCCGGCGATCTCGATGTAGTTCGTATCCACCAATTGAAAGACCGGCTGATTGACTGTTCCTACGTTTTCATACAACCACAAACTTGATTTGTACATCAGTGGTCCCACGGAAGGATCATATTCACCGTAACTTCCAACGATGAGGTCTTTCAGGCCGTCGGCATTGTAATCAAAGAATACAGGATGTGCACCTTCACCGATCTCGATCATGCCGTCCTGCAGGAACGTTTTACCCATCAGGGTGAGGTCCGGATTGTTGTCGGCTCCTGCATTTTGGTAATACCATACATTATGGGAATTCTTACAGCCATTGTAACAATTCGGTGCCGCAATCAGATCCTTGATGTTGTCGTTATTTACATCCATGTAAAATCCGGCTGGAAAAATGTCCAGATCCATGGCTACCGTGTTGGCCTGGTTTTTCGGGAAAAGTGAATCCTGGCTCATCATGGAGGAATTATCCAAATTCGGACTGGCATCCTGGTTGATCAATAAGGTAAAATTACTGAACGACACATCGGAAAGTACAAGGTCTTTCGCATTGTCGGCATTCACATCCAGTGTTAAAAGCGTAGATCCGGCATGCTTATTTCCTCCGCTTTGTTTTTCCGGATTATTGATGTTGAAGGAACAGGTATCGTTCAGGATCACACTATTACCGGCCAGGGTTTCCTTGAAGAAGCCCCAGCATTTGTTGCGGAGTTGAAAATCAAGGCTGTCGCAGGTACCGTATTTTTCCATAGACAGGTTTTTGTGGTATTCTACGTAGGAGCCGATGATGCTGAAGGTTAGCACGTCCAGATCACCGTCGCCGTCAATATCGTCAATAGCAGGAAGGTCGCTGGAGCTGATGTACAGGTTTACGAAATTCGGACTGCTGTCGGGTTGATAATCGGAATAGATCAGTGTGGTGTCACGTTTAAAGCTCAGTATTGAGCTGGTGGAGGTGTTTTTCCAGGCAGCCATGCCCCCGGAAGAATAGGTGAAAAAGTCCATCTTTCCGTCGCAGTTGTAATCGCGGAAAAGCACCCAGTCTGTCATTTGCGGGAAGTAAGCCAGGTAGGATGGATCATGCCGGTAAGCTACCTGATTCGGAGTACCATCATTGATGAAGGTAGAACGTTTGTTTCCGGTTCTGTCAAAGACGAACAGGTCCATAATACCGTCCAGATTCAGATCAACTTCATTGAATTGTACGGAGTTGAAGCCTCCTGCCCAGGGATTTTTTAACGTGTCGCCCGGCATATTTTTAACCAGAACACTGTCGTGACGGCTAAAATGAATCTGTGACCATCCGGTCGTTTTTACGCCGACCAGCAGCGAAAACACTAGGAATATTCTCAATTTGACCTTCATATTATGATGACGCTTAAAAACAAGATAAAGTTGCTCGTAAAAGTACGCCTTTTCCCTTGCTTTTTGATTGAATTAAACTAATTAAAACTTTTATTGATAAATAGTATTTGAAATTCTATATTTGCAGGCTCATAAAAAATGGAAGAATAATATTTAGAACATGCAAAACAAAGGACTATTAACAGGATTTACTATTCTTTTTGCGATCGGTTGTCTATTTTCACTTTCCTTAACCTGGTATGCTACTCAGGTAGAAAGCGACGCCAAAGAATACGCTAATGGCGATTCCGAAAAGGAATTTGCTTACCTCGATTCTATGGCTTCTGAAAAAGTTTACCCGGTAATCGGTTATACTTACGGCGAACTGAGAACAAAGATGTTAAACCTGGGCCTGGACTTGAAAGGAGGTATGAACGTTACCCTGGAAGTACAGGTGGAAGAAGTGGTAAGAGCCTTGTCTTCGTTTAACCGGGATGAAGCTTTTAATCAGGCGATCAGAGATGCAAAAAAATTACAACATGAAACCAATCAGGATTTCGTAACCCTTTTCGGTCAGGCTTACCTGGAGAAAAACCCCGGAGGAAAACTTGCGGCTATTTTCTACACGCTCGACAATAAAGATCAGCTTTCTCCGAATGCCACCAACGAAGAAGTACTGGAATTTATCCGAAACGAAGCCGATGATGCCATCGAGCGTTCGTTCAACGTCATCCGTACCCGTATCGGCTTATTCGGTTCGGCTCAGCCAAGCATTCAGCGTTTAACCGGTTCCGACCGTATTCTGGTTGAATTGCCCGGTGTGAAGAACAAAGAACGTGTTCGTCAGTTACTGCAAGGTACTGCCAAGCTCGAATTCTGGTTAACCTGGGAAAACAGGGAAATTTACCCGATGCTGGAACAAGCCGACATCAAACTCGGTAAAGTACTGAATGGTGTTCAGGAAGAAACAAAAGACTCTACAGCCAACGATTCTACGGCTACTCCTGAGGCTTCGGCTGAAACTCCGGTAGCCGATGTAGCTAAAGATTCCACCGAAAAAGACAGCAGTGCCAATGCGGCCTCCGACCTGTTTGCCGATATCGAAAATACATCGAACGATACTACCGTTAAAGATAGTGCTTCTGCAGCCAACCAGAGTTTTGCGGAATACGCCAAAGAGCATCCGCTTTTCGCGATCATGCGTCCTGCGATCTTCCAAAACCCTCAAACACAACAGTATGAGTACGGAAGAGGTCCTGTAGTGGGTTATGTAGCCATCAAAGATACGGCTCAGGTAAACAAGTACCTGAAAATGAAAGAAGTAAAGGCCTTATTCCCTCCGCGTTTAAAATTCTTGTGGACGGCCAAGCCTTACGATGAAGAAGAGAAGTATGTGCAGTTGATTGCCATTAAGATCGACAACAGAGACGGTAAACCGGCTCTGGAAGGTGATGTGGTGGTGAACGCATCTCAGCAATTCGACCAGTTCTCGGGTGCTCCTGAAATTTCCATGAGCATGAACGGAGAAGGAGCCAACAAATGGAAAATCCTGACCGGTGCTAACGTAGGTAAATCCATCGCCATTGCACTGGACGATCTGGTTTACTCCTTCCCAACCGTAAACGGAGAGATCGCCGGTGGCCAATCTTCGATCGCCGGTAACTTCGAAATCGAAGAAGCTAAATTGATCGCCAACATCCTGAAAGCCGGTAAATTACCTGCTCCTGCCAGAATCGTTGAAGAAGCGGTGGTTGGACCTACTCTGGGACAAGAATCGATCAGCAAAGGGTTGAACTCTTTCATCATTGCCTTGTTGGTCGTACTGGCCTACATGGTATTCTACTACTCAAAAGCAGGTGTGGCCTCCGTGATTGCATTGATGGCCAACATGTTCTTCATTTTCGGAATTTTAGCATCCATGCCTCAGTTGATCGCTTTAACTTTACCGGGTATCGCAGGGATCATCCTGACCATCGGTATGTCGGTAGATGCGAACGTACTGATCTTCGAACGGATCCGGGAGGAGATTGCAGCAGGTAAAGGTATTCGTCTTGCAGTTGCCGACGGGTATAAATTTGCCTACTCTTCAATTATCGATGCCAACGTTACAACCTTATTAACTGGTCTTGTTCTTTGGTTCTTCGGTACTGGTCCGGTTGAAGGATTCGCCAAAACCCTGGTTGTGGGTATCTTCACATCCCTGTTTACAGCGATCTTCATTACCCGTATCATTTTTGAAAGCAGCCTGAACAGAAACAAGAGCCTGTCGTTCTCTACCAAGATGACCGAAGGAACTTTCCGTAATGCAAGCTACGCCTTCTTAAAAAACAGAAAGAAATTCTACATCTTGTCCGCTCTGATCATCGTTGCCGGTATTGCTTCATTATCTGTTAAAGGATTACAGTACGGTGTCGATTTTAAAGGTGGCCGTCAGTATACCGTTCGATTTGATGAAAAAGCGGAAATTTCTACGGTAGACCTGGGCACGAAACTGGCTGGTCCGCTGGAAACCCAACCTGAAGTAAAAACCTTCGGTGATGGGAACCAGGTGAAGATTGTTACATCGTTTATGATCGACAGTCAGGATGAAGATGCCGATAACCAGGTTGAAGCAAAACTGAACGAAGGTCTTACTCAATTCGGAGTGGAATACGAGATCATGAGTTCTCAGAAAGTCGGTCCGACCATCGCAGACGATATTAAGAAAGATTCGTTGTGGTCGATCATTTTCTCCCTGATCATCATCTTCCTGTACATCGTTTTCCGTTTCAAGAAATGGCAATACGGCATGGGAGCCCTGATCGCTTTGTTCCACGATGTGTTGATGGTATTGTCCCTGTTCTCCTTGCTGTACGGTATTTTGCCGTTCTCACTGGAGATCGATCAGGCCTTTATCGCAGCCTTGTTAACGGTTGTAGGTTACTCCATCAACGATACCGTGGTAGTATTCGACCGAATCAGAGAGTATTTAGGCCTGCATAAGAAACAGGATATGCATGAGGTGGTTAACAGCGCACTGAACAGCACCCTGAGCAGAACGATCAATACATCGCTTTCTACGATCTTCGTATTGGCCATGATCTTCGTTTTCGGAGGGGAAGTTATCCGAGGGTTCTCATTCGCCCTGCTGATCGGTGTGATTGTAGGTACCTACTCTTCATTATGCATCGCTTCTCCTGTTATGTATGATTTCGCAGGAGCGGGAACAAAACCGAAAAAATAATTCAATTGAATATAGATAAAAGCCTTTCTCATGAGAAAGGCTTTTTTTATGCCAAATTATTCGACGGGTGGATTATTTCTTACATTTGTTTAACCGTATGCTAACAGTGAATCAGATATTATTATTCGGAATGCCGGGAGGCGGAGAGATCATTTTTATCCTGTTCATCATTGTTATGCTGTTCGGAAGCAAGAAAATTCCCGAGCTGGCAAGAGGACTGGGTAAGGGAATGCGTGAAATCAAGAACGCTACCAACGACATTCAGAAAGAGATTCGTGAAGGAGCGAGGGAGATTAACAATGCCAAAGATTTTACCAACGTCGAAAAACAAGTCAACAACCTCATCGCTGAAGATAAGAGCCAAAAGGAAGAAGTAAAGGTTGATGCCACTGATGAAGTACAACCGGAAACCGATCAATCTCCTCAAACTCCGGAAATTAAGCCCGTAGAGCATCCCAATGCCATTCGACGGGGGAATCCTGCTGTAACGCCTCCGACAAACGGTTCAGAACAAGCTTGATGGAATATGTATTATTGATAGGAGGGCTCATTACCCTGATCGTTGCCGGAGAATTCCTGGTGCGGGGCGCTGTGGGTATTGCACTGAAGTTTAATATTCCTACACTGGTAATCGGTATGACCATCGTTTCTTTCGGTACTTCGGCTCCCGAATTGCTGGTAAGTGTGAAAGCGGCCCTCGAAGGCCATCCCGACTTATCGATCGGGAACGTGGTGGGATCCAATATTGCGAACATTGCTTTGGTGCTGGGGTTAACTACCATGGTATTGCCCATTACCGTGAAACGAAGTACCGCCCGGATCGACTGGAGTATCATGATGCTGTCGAGCCTCGTTTTCTATTTTTTTATCATCAACGGGTTTATGGAATGGTACGAAGGACTGTTCTTTATTTTAGGCCTGATCGCCTTTAACCTCTACATGTTCAGAGATGCGAAGAAGGATAATGAGAACGAGGAACTGGATATTGATGTGGAAGAAGTGAAAAAGTCCAAATTGTGGCTAAACATCTTCCTGATCTTGTCGGGATGCGTCGGCCTGGCTTTTGGAGCGAACTGGCTGCTCGACGGCGCCGTTCAGATTGCCAAGAACTTTGGAGTTAGCGAGCATGTGATCGGTGTAACGATTGTAGCCTTCGGTACCAGTGTGCCGGAACTGATCACTTCCCTGGTGGCCGCCTTTAAGAAGCACACCGATATTTCGGTCGGAAACCTGATCGGTTCCAATATTTTTAATCTGCTGGGTGTTTTAGGAATCACGGCGGTTGTTAATCAGATACCGGTCTCGGAGCAAGTCATTCATGATGATGTATTCTGGATGCTCGGTATTTCTTTCCTTGTCTTCCCGCTGATGATTATCGGCTACAGGATAAATCGAATCCGCGGATTGTTTCTGTTTTTAAGCTATTGTGCTTACATTTATTTTGCGGTATCATAATTGATTGTGACCTAACTATTAATTTACGAAGTTTGTAAGATGTTGAGGTGTGTTGTATCCATATTTCTGGTTGTCCTTTCGTTGGGTCTGTTTGCTCAAAAACCTACGGATGACATACGTCTGGAACATTTTGAGCCGCAATTCCTGGCAGGCCTCCTGCATCAGAAGGTAAACGAATACCGTAAAGAAAATAAGGTTTTCCCACTGGAAGAGGATGAAACGTTGATGATGGCTGCACAGGATCAGTCCGAATTTATTCTCAAAGAAGGAAGGCTTACACACGACCAACCACTCAAAAAAAAGGCAACACCGTTCGACCGGGTTCGGTTTTATGACGGGATGCATGGGAAAGTAGCCGAAAATTGTTCGCAATTCGTGATCGGAACCCGGGTCAGGATTCCCGGCGACAGGAAAAGCGTGCTCATCAAATCGTATGAAGATATTGCGAACTATATTTTTAACGACTGGAAAAATGCCAAGGACGAAAAAACACTGTTGAGCAAGAATTATTTCCGTATGGCTACCGCTTTTGCCGTGGATGTAAAGAAGAAAACGTTCACCGTAACCCAACTCTACGGTTCCGAACCTTTCAAGCTTCCTTCCGGTGTTAAACCCGTAAACGACGATTATAAGATCACACCTTACGACAAGACCAAATGCGGCGACCTGGAACGTAAGTACGGCTACCTGCCTCAGCTGATGTCCGACAATATCTTTTTCAAGGACGGGCAGATTTATTTTTATTTCCACGATCTGGAAACTTTTAAGGCCGTCATGGATCAGTCTAACGATGGAATTGCACTCGATATCATTATGCGGGATCAATATGCCTGCGGCAAAGGGAATTCATTCTATCCTTCTGAAGTCCATAGCGGGATATTGTTAGAGCCTTATATGAAATCATACCTGTTTGGTAAAAATGAACTGGAAAAGGACGGCCAGATCGAAGTTTCACTGGGTCCTATCCCGGACTTTGTGGATACCAATAATTGTGAGTTCAACCTGCTCATGCTGCAGGAAGGCTGCCTCTGTCAAACCATTGTTTACAACAGCTTTGGCGGGGAGAATCTGAGTTCGTTAGACCTGCATTTCCTGATGGACACCCTCTCGGTGAGTAAGGCTGCCGATTCCGTGATGAACAAACTCACATTCACCATTCCGTTTGAACGAAATAAAGCCGAATTCAGCAATGAAGACATTAAGCCTTTTCTGGACTCCCTGAGCTTGAACCGTTACGACCTGAAAAAGATCGAAGTGATTGCTTATTCTTCCATCGAAGGAAATGTAAAAGGGAATCAGATCATTCAGCAAAAACGGGCAACCAGCATTCTGAACGCCATTAAAAAATACAAGCTGCAGGATGTGGAAACAGCCATTACAACCGAAGAGAACTGGGATGGTTTTTACGAATCCATTAAGGGATCTCCTTACGAAGACGAGCTTAAAAAATACTCAAAAGACGAATTACGGAAAATCATCAATTCGGATTCCCTGAATTACAACCTGGAACCCTACCTCGAAGAACAACGGCTCGCCAAAGTGATCATGACCGTGGAAAAGATCTTTATGGATGAAGCCCTGTTCAATGTGTTGCCCCAAAAGCTGGATAAAGCGATCAAAAACAAAGATTACGGGAAAGCCAAGGTCTTCCAGTCGGTAATGCTCAATAATGTGGATAACGGAAAAATCGATAAAGAAGAGCTGATCGATATGAAGATTCCGCGGTTAAAGGGTACCATTCCGCTGATTAACAATCAGATCGCTTTCCGCTGGTTCTATACGGATTCGGAGAACCAGGACAGCCTGCTCAAGTACCTGAGGAGCGACATCAAAACCATGCTGCTGGTCGACCCGGAAAACAGCTACCTGCAATACAACCTGCTTGTGATCAGATTGCTCCTGTGGGCCAATAAATTTAGCAGGGAATCGGATCCCAAATACCTGCTGCGTGAGATCAAATCGGTCGTGAGCAGCTCACAGATTGAAAAATGGCAAACCAACCGCCTGATCCTGAACTACAACCTGATTGCTGCGGATTATTATTACGACAACAAGCAATTCAAAGAACGGGAGAGTGCCCTGGAAGAAGTGAAGAAGATTTTGTTGTCGTCCAAACTGGACCGGAACCAAACCTACAAAATTGCCAATTACTTCATGTTCCAGATGCGTATCGACTGGGCCATTGAACTCATGAAGCCCTGGGCAAACAAGCCGAATATCGATGAAGAATTTCTCTACACCTTCTTAACCATCGCGATCTACAACAGGGAAAAAGTAACCCAGGACGAATACGTGGAGTATATGAGAAGGGCCAGAGACATGAACCCGGAACGTTTTTGTAAACTCTTCGGGGCGCCGAACATGAGTTTTCAATTGTTAAAAGACATCGGCGTGAAGGAAATGTATTGTAATTCCTGCAACAACTAATGGCGATAGAACTAAATAATAAAAAGACGATCAGCGCCTGGACGATGTACGACTGGGCCAATTCGGTTTACCCGCTCGTGATCACGTCGGCCATCTTTCCGATTTTTTATGAAAAGCAAGAAGGTTGGGGGGAGAAAGTTGTAGAAGGGAAAACAATCCAAACCGTTGACTTCTTTGGGCACAACTTTGTTAATACCGAGTTGTATTCCTACGTTATTTCTTTGTCGTATCTAATTTTAGTTTTTCTATCGCCTTTGCTCTCAGGTATAGCCGATTATTCCGGAAGTAAAAAGAGCTACATGCGTTTCTTCTGTTACCTGGGTGCACTAGCCTGCATGACCTTTTATTTTTTTGATGTGAACTACATCGGCTGGGGTTTGTTGTCCGTCCTGCTCGGTAGTATCGGTTTCTCGGGAAGCCTTGTGTTTTACAACGCCTATTTACCCGAGATCGCTACTCCCGATCTGCATGATAAAGTCAGTGCCAAGGGTTTTTCAAGGGGCTACATCGGTAGTTCATCCCTACTCATCATTTGCCTGGTGTTGATCCAGGTGTTTAAGGTTCCGGCACAGTATGCATTTGTGCTGACCGGTATCTGGTGGATCGGATTCAGTCAGATTACCTTCCGGGGATTGCCTAATAATGTTTATGGGCATAAACCTCAGGGGAATCGCCTCACCAAAGGTTTTCAGGAGTTGAAAAAAGTGTGGCAGGAGCTGAAACACATCAAGGCCCTGAAACGATACATGGCGGCCTTCTTCGTGTACAGTATGGGGGTGCAAACCATTATGATCATGGCGGTGTTTTTCGGAACCAAGGAAATTCTATGGAACAGTCCGGAGGAAAAAGATACCGGTCTGATTATCAGTATTCTGGTGATTCAGTTCATTGCTGTTGCAGGAGCCTATCTTACAGCCTATATGTCGAAAAAGATCGGGAACATCAAGGCGCTGGGGATTATTGTTTTTGTCTGGGTGCTGATCTGCGTGGGATCTTACGCGCTGGTACACAAACCCATCCATTTTTATATTGCTGCGGCAAGTATCGGATTTGTGATGGGAGGGATCCAGTCCTTATCCCGTTCTACCTATTCCAAGCTCCTGCCCGAAACGGAAGATCACGCTTCCTACTTCAGCTTTTATGACGTACTTGAAAAAGTAGGAATCGTGATCGGTACCTTCGGATTCGGGTTCATCGAAGGCCAGTTCAGCATCCGAGAATCCGTGCTTATGCTCATCGTCTTTTTTATAGTTGGCTTCCTGCTGTTGTTACGGGTTCCTAAAACGGAAGCGTTACAAGGCCGGTAAGTAAAAAAAAATCTGTTTTAGTCACCGAAGAAGTCGTAATTTTACCGTCAAATTTTCAGGCCTTGGAAAACAAAAAATTATATGACATCACCATCGTTGGTGGAGGAATTGTAGGAGCTGCTACGGCCTACAAGATTCAACTGAAGTTTCCTCGTCTTAAAATTCTCCTGATCGAAAAGGAAAACCATCTGGCCGATCATCAAACCGGAAACAATTCCGGGGTGATCCATTCCGGCCTTTACTACAAACCGGGTTCTGCCAAAGCGAAAACCTGCGTGGACGGCCGTCATCAGTTGGTGAAATTCGCTCAGGAGTTCAACATCAAACACGATGTGTGTGGAAAAGTAGTTGCTGCTGCCGAGGAGAGCGAGTTGCCATTTATGGATAAGATCTTTGAGAATGGTGTGGCCAACAACACCGAAGGGATTGAAAAGATTACGGGCGACCAGGTGAAAGAGATCGAACCTTATGTAAAAAGCATTGCCGGCATCTGGGTGCCCTGTACCGGCATCATCGATTACCGGGGAACGACCGAACGACTGTGTGAACTCGTGGTGGCCAAACAGCCGGAAAGTAAGATCGTACTGGGCGAAGAAGTCCTCGATTATGTTCATGGAAATAAAACGGAAGTCATTACCTCCAAAAATAAATACCTCACCAGATACATGGTCTTTTGTGGTGGGTTGCAGGCCGACAGGCTGGCCCGTAAAGACGGAGTGAAGTTGAAGGAAAAAGTCGTAGGTTTCCGGGGCGATTATTACGATCTGACCGATCAGGCCAAACACAAGGTGAAGAACCTGATCTACCCGGTTCCGAATCCGGAGTTCCCGTTTTTAGGGGTGCATTTTACCCGTATGGTGAACGGCGATATCGAATGCGGACCGAATGCCGTGTTTACCTTCAAAAGGGAAGGCTACGGCAAAACGGATTTTAACCTGAAAGACACGGTAGATGCACTGACTTATTCCGGCACCTGGAAACTGTTCCTGAACAACATGAGCTTCGGAATCAATGAATATAGAAGAGCCTTCTCCAAGAAATTGTTCCTCCAAACCCTGCAACGCCTTATCCCGAGCTTAACCATGGACGATATCAAGCCAGGCAGATCCGGTGTTCGGGCCATGCTGCTCAGTCAAAACGGAGATACCCGCGATGATTTCCGGATCGAATACAAAGACAAGAGCATCCACGTACTCAATGCACCTTCACCGGCAGCTACGGCATGCCTCGCCATCGGTGATGCAATCTGCGAAATGGCTGAAAAACAATTCAACCTGAACTGATGGATTATTTCTCTCCGACCGAAATTGTAGGTTATCTGGCCTCCGTGGCCGTGCTGGCCTCGTTTGTTATGAAAAATATGAAGACCCTCCGGATCGTGAACACCGTGGCGTGTTCCATTTTTATCATTTACGGGATTATGCTGACATACTCCATACCGATCATCCTGACGAATGGAGCCATTGTGATCATTAACCTCTATTACCTGCTAATTAAAGAGAGAAGAATTAAACGATCTGGTGCTTCTGATTGAAAGCTTCCCAGTTCCATACAAAGTTTTCCATGGCTTCGTCCATGCGCTTCAAAAACATCGGATTCGGACTCTTCATGTTTTTGAAATACTCATCCTGATACTGATTTAATCCGTATTTACCGAAGATGGCCTTCGACATGGCATATAAGGTGTTCTTGGAAGGATGGTTCACTTTACACAGGTAATCCTGATATTTTCGAACCGCTTGAGCGAATTTGTCCTCTTCAACATCAAAAGCCTCACTGAACTTAGAGAGCAGTATGCTAGTCATGTGGTCACTGACGGAATGATCCAGATGCTTGGCAACCAAAGTCATGTTGGCCGCAATAACAATAAAGGTGAATCCGTCGTTGTTCTCTGCTGAAATGTTTGGAGAAGTGATGAATTCAGGAGAATCGTTAATGATTCCGACCACTTCAGGGAAGCCCTGATCGATGGTGTCTAACACGGAATTAACAAAGATGTTGGCTAATACATCTTCCTTGATCTTCTTCTTACCAAATATTGCAAACATGGTATTTCATGTATTGGTTTATACAAAAGTAGAAGCTTAAAAAGGTCATTTGAAATGAATGTTAACAGCTTTTCAACAAAGTTATTAACTAAATAAGCCGGATTTTAACAATGTGATGGTTTTTAGATTTAACTTTGGGTTAATGGAAATTTAAAGAAGATTGTCCAACTTTGAGTATGACCGATAGCATATCCAAGTCGCCCAAGATGCCCCTGGTAAACAGGGAGTTGAGCTG
>JAGQZT010000042.1 GCA_020435335.1 Flavobacteriales bacterium
AGAAATTTCTTTCACAAAAGCAGAAGGCTTGTATGGGGAATAGCTTTTTGCCTTCTCCAGTTTTTCATCAAATTCTTCCCGGGATATATCCAGTAACTGACAAAATGCAACCGTATCGATTTCTTTGACCTGACGAGGTACAACCATCAGGTCGTAAGCAGCCTCATTGAAAACCAGCAAGGTTCCGTTCCGGTCATAAATTAATCCCCGGGCAGGATACTGAACGATCTCCCTAACGGAATTACTGTCAGAATCCGCTTTATATTTTTCATTCAGGATTTGAATATTAAACAACCTGATGATGAATATCAATCCTATTACAAGGAAGATCAGAGCAACGATGAATTTCCTGTTGGATAAATTCATGATTTCTGATTGGTTTTAAGCGTAAACAATTGGACAATAAATACCATCAGCAGCGTAAAAAAAGTACTGGAAATGGTTCTGAAAAAAGTAGAGAAAAACTGAGTCAGCTTAAATGATTCTATATAAAACAAAAACAGGTGGTGTAACAACACCAGGATGGCTGCATACATCACATACCAGGCAATTCCCATCATCTGTATGCCGGGCTTGGCATTGAACTCATATCCGCCGCGAGGCGCCATCAGCTTCAGGAGGTAAGCTCTGCTGAAAGCCATAAAAACCGTAGCCGACGTGTGCATCCCCATGGTACTGGTAAACGAATCGATGACCAGGCCCAAAACAAATGCGATGATCAACACTATCCATTTGGGCATTTCTACAGGGAGTGCCAGGATGAACAACACATACAGGTAAGGATTGATGTATCCTCCCAGTTCAATATTATTCAGGATCAGCCCCTGGAAAAGAACCAATAAAATAAACGACACAACATATTTAACGATTTCAATGACCATTTTCTTCCTCTGTTAATGCTTCCAGTTTTTGCTGTTCCTCTTTTTGTTTGTATTTCACGATAAACACGTGCGACAACTTCTTGTAGTCCACAGAAAATTGAACGGTAATGTTGTAAAAATTGTTTCCTTCCGGCAGTTCGAATTCTTTGATTGTACCGATCGGAACTCCTTCCGGATAGACTGAAGAATAGCCACTGGTTACAATGGTATCTCCCACGTGCAGCTTCACATGGTTGGGAATGTACATGAGTTTGGCTTCACGGTAATCGCCCAGTTCCCAGACCAATGAGCCGAAGTATTCCGAATTCTTGATCTTGGCACTGACCTTATTCTTTTCGTGCAACACGGACATGACGGAGCAAAAGTTGTCGGAGACATTCTTAACGATTCCGATCACACCATCTGACGAAATAACCCCCATATCCGCTTTAATTCCGTTTAGAGCTCCTTTGTCGAGCGTCAGGTAATTGGTTCTTCTGTTGGTCGAGTTGTTGATGACACGGGCAGAAGTATATTGGTATTTCTGAAGATAAACCGTATCGTTGACTTCAACCGTACTCCCAAAAATTTTGGTAAAGGACGGAATGGATTGTGTTTTAAGCTTGGCATTCTCTTCGGCAAGTTGAGCATTAACCTCTTTCAGGTTAAAGTAATCGTTGATGTTGTTGACTGAAGCGTACAGATTTCCGATGAGGAAATTAGACGAATTAAAGAATTTTGAATTCTGGTAATTGTTGTTTTTTACGAGAAGAACGAACGCTATGAATTGTAGAAAAAGGAATAAAAATACAAATGAATTTTTAGCCAAAAACCGTATTAAATTCCTCATTATTCAATTTAAGGTTTATTTAGTTCTTAATCAGGAAAGGGAATTTTGTGGTGTTTTTCAGGGCAATACCTGTTCCTCTTGCCACACATCTTAACGGATCTTCGGCAATGTGTACCGGGAGTTTCGTTTTGATGGAAATTCGTTTGTCCAGTCCTCTGAGCATGGAACCGCCTCCGGCCAGGTAGAGTCCGGTCTTGTAAATATCTGCCGACAGTTCAGGAGGGGTCATCTCCAATGCGCTTAGTACCGCATCTTCGATCTTGGCGATCGACTTATCGAGGGCGTGAGCGATTTCGGAGTAGGAAACTACAATTTCTTTCGGTGTTCCGGTCATCAGGTCTCTTCCCTGAACGGCATAATCTTCCGGCGGGTTATCCAGTTCCGGCAATGCGGAACCGACCTCGATCTTGATTTGTTCGGCAGAACGATCGCCGATCAGCAGGTTATGCTGGCGGCGCATATATTCTACAATGTCATTGGTAAAATCGTCACCGGCAACGCGAATGGATTTATCACAAACGATTCCTCCCAGGGCGATTACGGCAATCTCGGAAGTTCCCCCTCCGATATCGATGATCATGTTCCCCATCGGTTCCAGTACGTCGATACCGATACCGATTGCTGCAGCCATCGGTTCGTGGATCAGGTATACTTCTTTACCTCCGGCATGTTCGGCCGAATCCTTAACCGCTCTTTTCTCCACTTCGGTAATACCCGAGGGGATACAGATTACCATTTTAAGGGAAGGGGTAAACAATTGTCTTTTGGTACTGATCATCTTGATCATGCCCCGGATCATGTGTTCGGCCGAATCGAAATCGGCAATTACACCATCTTTCAGGGGGCGGATGGTTTTAATCTCCTCGTGGGTTTTTCCGTGCATTTGCATCGCACGCTTTCCAACAGCGATTACCTTCCCGGTCATTCGATCTTTTGCCACGATAGAAGGTTCATCCACCACCACTTTATCGTTGTGAATGATCAATGTATTCGCGGTCCCTAAATCGATCGCTATCTCTTGTGTTAAAAAGCTGAATAACCCCATGAACTTCTTTTTGTTGTACTATAATAAATTAAGTAAATGTAACACTTAAAAAGTTTTTTTATTTTGGTTCACCGACAAATGATAAACACCAAATTGTTAATGAACCGAACCCCTTTTTTAGTGCCTGAAATGACGGATTCCTGTCATCACCATGGCCATATCATGAGCATCACAATAATCGACGGAATCCTGATCCTTGATCGATCCTCCGGGCTGAACCACGGCTGTAATTCCTGCCTCATCCGCTAATTCCACACAATCCGGGAACGGGAAGAACGCATCGGAAGCCATCACAGCGCCCTGCAGATCAAACCCAAATGCTTTGGCCTTGACCACAGCCTGCTTCAGGGCATCTACCCGTGATGTTTGTCCAGTTCCGCTGGCCAGCAATTGCTGGCTCTTAGCAAAAACGATGGTGTTCGATTTGGTATGCTTTACAATTTTGTTAGCAAAAGCCAAGTCTGTTACTTCTAACGAGGTTGGTGCCTTTTTTGTTGCAGTCGTGAATTCATTCGGACCAGCTGTCTTTAAATCTTTATCCTGAGCCAATACACCGTTTAATACTGTTCTAAATTGTTTTTTTGGTAGTTCAACTGTTTTTTGACGTAGAATAACCCTGTTTTTTTTCTCTTTCAACACATCCAGGGCAGATGCTTCATAATCGGGAGCGATCACCACCTCACAAAACAAATTATTTACTTCCTGTGCCGTAGCGAGATCGATCGGGCGATTGCAGATCAACACCCCTCCGAAGGCAGAAACCGGATCACCGGCCAGGGCATCCTTCCAGGCTTCCAGCAGCGTGTCGCGCGAAGCTAATCCGCAAGCGTTGTTGTGTTTCAGAATGGCAAAGGTCGGCCGCTCGGAAAACTCAGCGATCAGGTTGACTGCAGCATCCACGTCCAGCAAGTTGTTATACGACAACTCTTTACCGTTCAATTTTTCGAACATGGCATCCAGGTCGCCATAGAACACGCCTTCCTGATGCGGGTTTTCTCCGTAGCGCAATACCTGCGAATCGGTTATACTTTGTTTGAACACATCTCCCCCGTTGTTGTTGAACCAGTTAAAGATAGCGGTATCGTAATGCGAGGAGACATTGAAAGCCTGTTTCGCCAGATGCTTGCGATCTTCCAGGTCGGACATCCCAGCCTTTTCATTCAGCAGATCGATCAGGTAGCCGTACTGCGAACGGGATGAAACAATGAGTACATCCTTAAAGTTTTTTGCGGCAGCGCGAATCAGGGAAATTCCTCCGATGTCGATTTTTTCGATGATGTCCTGCTCGCCGGCACCCGAGGCTACCGTATCTTCAAAGGGATACAGGTCAACAATCACCAGGTCGATTTCAGGAATTTCAAATTCTTCGAGCTGAGCTACATCGCCTGCCAGTTCACGGCGACTTAAAATCCCGCCGAAAATTTTCGGGTGCAAAGTCTTAACCCTTCCCCCCAAAATAGACGGGTAGGAAGTCAGGTTTTCTACGGCCGTAACCGGCGCTCCGATCTCCTCAATGAATTTTTGGGTTCCACCGGTCGAATAGATGGTTACACCCAACGCATTCAGCTTCGTGATGATCGGCTCTAAATTGTCTTTGTGAAATACTGAAACCAGTGCATTTTTGATCTTTTTCTGACTCATTTTATACGGCTTGAAATTGAAAATTTTTGAATGTACAATTTTACGCCTTTTTACCCCCTTAACCTAGCCCATGAACACACTAATTTCGGCTTTGTTGAAAAGTATTTTGTTTTGTTGAAAAGGATTCAAAGCAGCTAGTTTTCAGGAGCTAGTGGTTAGCTGTAGCTGAGAGTTTAAAAGATACTGATCACTGGCTGCCATTTACTAACTACTAAACCCTAACTTTGTATCATGATTATCTACAACGTAACAGTAAACATCGAAAGTGATGTGCATGACGACTGGATCGCCTGGATGAAAGAGGTTCACATTCCGGATGTGATGAATACCGGTTATTTTTTAGAGAACAAAATTTGTAAAGTGCTGAGCACTCAGGAAGACGAAACCGGGCACACCTACGCCATTCAGTATACCTGCAAAAGCATGGACGACCTGGAGGAATACCAGCAGGAACATGCTCCGCGTTTACAACAGGAGCACACTAAACGCTACGAAGGGAAATTTGTGGCTTTCAGAACCTTACTGGAAGTACTTTAATCATAAATGCCAATGAAAAACGTTAAGCTATTATGAATAGATTATTCTATGGCATCGTTTTTTTATTTCTCTTGTGTTCTGCTTCCCATGCGCAGAATATAGATTTTATTCTACATAAAAGTCCAACGGAATACACCGAATCCTTTAACCCAAAAAAGATAAAAAAGAATCAGCTACTGGTTCATCTGAAACATTCTTCCAGCAAAATAGAAGATCCGCGGGTTCTGGATTCGCTGCAATTCAAAGTCATCTATTCCATCCAACTGATTTACACGGAACCCGACCAAAAAATATACAATCAGGAACGCCTCAACAGAAGGCGACTCGAAGAACTGAATCGCGTTGCTCCTTTCCTTATTGAAAACAATTTAATTCAATGGTCATTCGTTGAACAGAAAAAATCCGAGACTCACGACGCAACAAAACAGTTTCATGGTTACTTGATTACCTTGAGGCCGGAACTCAGTGGGAAAGACGGATTGACTGAATTCCAGGTGTTAGAAAAATTAATTAGCGAGAATCAATCTCCATGTATGCTGGCATCCGGCTCAGGTAAAGATTCCATAACAAGTCTGACCGAAGAAGAAAAAGAATCTAACCTGATTGAACATGCACGAGGTGATAAACCGGAATACAAAGGGGGACAAACTGCTTTTTACGACTACCTGAGAACAAAAATCACATATACGCCATCGATGTTTAAACATGCTCTTTCCGGCGAATTGAATGCATCGTTTTATATCAATAAAAATGGTAATCTCAGCAAACTTAAGGTGAATAAAGGTTTGGATTCAGAATCACGAGACATGGTTCATGATGCATTAAGAAACATGCCGAAATGGCTCCCGGGAGTAAAGTGGACAAGCGGTGCTAATCCTCAACAATATCTTGTAGGCGGTTCCTTTAACATTTCTTTTTTCTTTTCGATGGAACAAAAGAAGGTTTATATCAAATACATGTACTATCAAGGTGCTTATTATGAAAAATCATTACGGGAAACGATTGCCGGTTACGAGCTTCCTGCCGAAGTATTGTGTGACAGCACTGTATTCAAGACTTTCGAACGAAATAAAAATTGGAAAAAAATGAGCATCATAGCTGACCTCACCGGGAGCATGTTTCCATACACCAGTCAGCTAATTACCTGGTTCAAACTGAAGACAATCAACGATGCGGTGAACAACTTTACTTTTTTTAATGATGGCGACGACACCCCGGATTTATACAAAAAAACAGGGGAAGTCGGAGGCATATACCATTGTCAGGCAAATTCCTATGAAGGTGTGTTAGCATTAGCTGAAAAAACCATGCGGTATAGTGGAGGTGACATCATGGAGAATAACATTGAAGCCACTTTGACTGCCATCGAAAACTATCCGGAAGCTGATGAATTGGTGATGATTGCCGACAACTATGCCACCCCACGCGATCTGAAATTACTGCACAAAGTAAAAAAACCTATACGGCTTATTTTATGCGGCACTTTCTATGGAATCAACGTTAAATACCTGAATCTGGTTCGTAAAAATGGTGGATCCATCCACACCATGGAAAACGACTTAACCAACCTGGTCTCCATGAATGAAGGGGAGGTTTTGAAATTTAACGGACGAAAATTTAAAATTGTCAATGGTGAGTTTAAAGAATTCTACGACCTTTAATTTTGATTATCAATCCGTTAAGAAGCCTTATTGATCACACTAAAACTCCGTTCCCCGGAATCATTAAAGGGCCCGTTGATGAGCTTCCCGTTTTTATCCAGCAATTGAATCCGGATCGTATTCTGTGGCCCCGGCAATCCCGTAATCCGGTAAGCTGCCCATTTCCCGACGATAAAATCCGTCTGATTGATCGTTACCTTCACCTTATTTCCATCCGATCCGATGGCCGTATTAACCAGGTAAAAATCCAGAATCGGATCGGATGTGGCCGCTTTAGGCAAATAGTAAAACAGATGTGGCTGCTCCATGTTAAACAGATTTTCCATGTCGCCCACCACTGCATTTTTAAGTACACTGCCTTTATTGCTTTTTATAGCAATGTTGTTTTTATCGGTGAGAAACGCCAGAAAAACATTGTTTCCATATAAAAACTCCATTTCAAATACGTCGGTTGAGAATTCGGAAAGATCATAATTGTTAGCCAGGTAAGCAATGTGATAATCACTCGCGCCTTCAACCGCAAAATTCAGGTGATTTTCCCCTTCCTGAAAAGAAGTTGTATTTAACGTCAGTACTGCTTCACCGGGTTCCGATTTCAGTTCGGTTAAGACAATCCCATCTTTTTCCAGCACGGCTATTTCGTCATCTAGCGCCGGCTCAATAATCTGAACCTCTCCGGTGTTTGTTAAAACCTGCGTTTGAGTGGAATCATTTTCGGGTAATTCGGTCGTTTTAGCTTCATCACTTCCACATGATACCTGAACACAGCATATAGAAACCAGAAGACAGACTACTGCAAACCCCCACTTGCTACTTTCTACTTTCAACTTGCTACTTTCTACTTTCAACTTTCCACTCACCTCACTCGAAATTTAGCAACAGCTGATTCTTTTCTACCGTATCCCCTTTTCCGACGGAAATGTTTTTGATCACACCATCGGTTGGAGATTTGATCACATTTTCCATTTTCATGGCCTCCAAAATCAGCAAAGCGTCGCCCTTAGCCACCTGCTGACCACCCTGCACGGAAACTTCCAACACCAATCCGGGCATCGGAGCCTTGAGTTCGGCAACCTTATTGCTCGCCAGATTATCCATTCCGAGACTATGAAGCAACTCATCAAACCGGTCTTTCACGGTAAATTTATGTTTGTTCCCGTTTACCTTGATGTAAAAGCTTTTTTCGGCATAGTTAGCACTTAGCACCTCGAGGTTGTAGGATTTATTATTCTTAATGATGTGGTAAGTGTTCGGATGAATTTTTTTGACGTCCCAGCTAAACGCTTCTCCGTTCAGCAATCCGGTTAGCTCATCGGTCAATTCCACCTGATATTCTTTCTTGTTTTCACTTATTACTTTTACAGCTCCCATGGGTATGTTTTTATTAATTCACCAAAGATAGTTAAAGTCATTTACATCAAAAAAACGAACTTTACACATATTTTAGTCTATGGAATTAAATTACAAGAAAATCGGGACAGGAGAACCCCTGATCATCCTGCATGGCCTATTCGGCTCGCTGGACAACTGGATGACCTTATCCAAAAGGTTTGGAGAACGTAATGAAGTGTTTTTGCTTGATGCCCGAAACCACGGACTGTCTCCTCACGATGACGAATTCAGCTATGAAGTAATGGCTCGTGATCTTTACGAATTCATTCAGCAACATCAACTTACAAACCCGACTGTTTTGGGCCATTCCATGGGAGGTAAAACGGCTATGCAGTTTGTTATGAATTATCCGGGAGTATTGTCGAGGCTGATTGTAGCCGACATTGCCCCGAAGCCATACCCCGTGCATCATGGCGATATAATCAAAGGAATGTTTGCACTCGATTTTAACGTGATCCGGACACGCCAGCAGGCCGATGAAGAGTTATCGAATTATATTCCTGAAATTTCTACCCGTCAGTTTATTCTCAAAAACCTGTATTGGAAGGAAAAAGACCGCCTGGACTGGAAATTTAACCTGCCCGTAATTGCGAATAACATTGACATGGTTGGTGATGAGCTGGCCAACATTCACCCGGTTGACCTTCCAACCTTATTCATTCAAGGCTCACGATCGAACTACATCCTCGAAAGCGATTATGCCGCTATCAAATCCATTTTCACTCAGGCTGATATACAGTCCATGAATACCGGGCACTGGTTGCATGCCGAATCGCCCGACGAATTCTTCTCCCTGGTGACCAGTTTTCTACACAAAGACTTTTTGGGGTAGAAATTGCAACTATCCCCAAGAAATAAACGTCTTTCTGTGCATAAGTATTAAATATAATTACATAAATCGTAACATATTTTGTATTATTGTCGTAATCTTATCATTGTCTTAACAATTATGTTGATGGGTTTAAGAAAATCTGCCTTACTATTTGCATTAGCCAATTTATTTCTTTTGAGTTCCGTATTCGCAGGAGATTTTTATTGGGTAGGAAATAGTGGAAACTGGAATGACCCGATGCATTGGTCATCGACGTCCGGAGGAGTAGGCGGATCCGGGGTTCCTTCAGCATCCGACAATATTTTTATTGATCAGCAGTCTTTTACTACAGCTAACCCGGTTATCCTGATCAATGGTAATGTTGCTTTTCAAAATTTAACCATCAGTAAAAATGTCATCCCTTTTGAGCTGAACTCCAGTAACCCGGTTAATGTAGACGTTTATGGTGAAATTTCCATCCGGGCCGTAACTTTTACAAATAACATTTCCGGTGTCATAAACCTGAAATCATCCAGTTCTTCTGTAAAACAAATGAATTTCGGCACCTGGAACTGGAAAGCCGATTTTAACTTTCAGGGAGAAGGAAAATATGCAATCAATAGTCCGATATTACTTCCCGAGAACACCTTTACCTTCACAAAAGGAGAGATTGATCTGAACCAGAACGACATCGTCTGTAAAGATTTTAAAGCCACCTCTTCTTTCAAAAAGAAATTAAATGCCACCAACTCGGACATCTTAACATACAACTCCTGGGATGCCAAATCATCTAAATTTACTTTTAATTACTCTCAGGCCAGGTTATACAACTTAAACAACGATCCAAACGCGGTTAACAAGGACGGAGCGTCATATCAGGTCATGCAATCGGCCAAAAGTCCTTCCAACAAAGCGATTTCGAGTATCGTTATTGCAGACGATACGGTGTCGTGCGGTAACAATTGTGACGGGATGCTATACATTGATACCGTTGTTACCACTTGCCCGCCTTACACCGTAACCAACTGGGTAGGAGCCTCCGGTGGCCCTCCGTGGGGAGACACCATTACCGGTCTTTGCCCCGGTTCTTATACCGCTGTTGTTCAGGATGGATGTCTGGCCCTTTTTGGTCAGGCAGCTAATGTTTTAGGCCACCCGCCTATCGTGCCGATCTCAGAAATCATTACACAACCAACCTGTAAAGGCAATTGCGACGGATCCATTTCCGTAACCGTAATTGGTGCCAGCTATGCCACCTGGACATTTACGTGGAATCCTGTAGGAGGTGTTGTTAATACTGCTTTTACAACCACCAGCTACTCGAGCCTGTGTACAGGAAACTATACCCTGCAAGCTCAGGATGGACATGGTTGCGACACTACTTTTAACTACATTGTTCCCGAACCGGATAGCGTCTATGCCAATGTAACTGTTGTAGACATTAACTGTAACGGAGATTGTACCGGATCGGCTACATCGAATCCCACCGGAGGTACTCCGGGCTATAGTTATTCCTGGACTCCCGCCACAGGAAACCCGGCCGTAGACACCGCTCAAACTTTCCCGAATTTATGTGCAGGCATTAATTATTCCGTTACCGTTACAGACGCTAACGGCTGTTTTAACGACACAACGATTCAGGTTACCGAACCACCGGCCATTGTTCTGGATACGGTTACAACCAACGTCACCTGTGGCGGCGCTTGTGACGGGACAATTACCGTAACCGTATTAGGTGGTGGCACACCGAATTTCAGTCATCACTGGAGTAACGGACAAATCAACAACGGTTTGGTTGGCATGATCAGTTCGCTTTGCCCTGGGAATTATACAGACACCGTTCGTGATGGTAACGGTTGCGACACCATCATTTCATTTACGATTACCGAACCCAGTATACTTACTACCTCTACCGTTCCTGTTGATGTAACCTGTAACGGAGCTTGTAACGGAATGGCTACCACATTCCCCGTGGGAGGTGCTGGCGGGTATACGTATTCCTGGAGTTGCGGGCCGTCGACATTTGACAGCATCACTGGATTATGCCCTACTCCGCAATGTATTGTAACCGTGACCGATGCCAATAACTGTACCGTTCAGGATACTTTCAGCATCAATGAGCCCCCTGTGTTGGTTGTTAACCCAAGCTCAACGAATATTTCCTGTCCGGGCTTTTGTGACGGTACGGCAACAGCAAGCCCTACTGGAGGAACAGGAAATCCTGCCGTTGATTTTACGTATGTGTGGACCGGTCCGGGTGGACCGTACAACACGCAATCGATTGCAAGCTTGTGTCCCGGCACCTATATTCTTACCGTGACCGATTCATTTGGCTGTCAGGCGATTGATTCTGTAACGATTACCGAGCCTTTACCGATCACATTAACCATGAGTTCTACTGACGAAAGTTGTGCCGGTTCGTGTGATGGAACTGCCAGTGTGAGCATTTCCGGGGGAACCGGAAATCCTGCCGTGGATTTTACGTATGTATGGACTTCCATTCCTGCAGGACAGGTAGGCCCGGGACAGGGAACTGATTCTATTTTCAACTTATGTGCGGGAACCTATATAGTTAACGTTACGGATTCTTCCGGTTGTCCGGCAAGTGCCCAGGTTACGGTGAACCCGCAAACTCCGATTGTGGACAATTTAGTCACAACCAATCTGAGCTGTAACGGAATATGCAACGGTACCGCTACCGTGAGTCCGACCGGAGGTATTCCTCCATATACTGTATCCTGGAACGGAGGTCTTCCGGTTGTTGTTCCAAATGGCGGATTCGATACCGAAGTTGGATTATGTGCCGGAGCAAATACGGTTACCATTATCGATAACAATGGCTGTCCGCTGGTTGTGAATTTCAACATTTCTGAACCTCCTGCATTAACGACCAATACCAATATCACCGATGTAACCTGTTTCGGAGCCTGTGATGGAACAGCCATAACAGTTCCTGGTGGAGGAACCGCTCCTTACACCTTCGTATGGAATTCTATTCCGGCCGGAGCTCCTTTCCCGATTATCGGCGATTCGGTTAGTAGTTTATGTGCTGGAACTTATTATGTTCAGATTACTGATGACTCCTTATGTACTCTCAATGATACTATTACCATCATTGAGCCTAACCAGATTTTACCGAACCCTCAATTTACGGATGTTACTTGTAACGGAGCCAATAATGGTTCAGCACTTTCCCTACCTACAGGTGGTGTGCCTCCATACTCCTGGGTTTGGACCGGTCCGGGAGGGCCATACAACTCACAGGCCATCGGCCCGCTTTCTGCAGGTCAATACATTGTGACCGTTACCGATTCGAACGGATGTACCGGGGTAGACACCATCAACCTGACGAACCCTCCTGTTCTTACCGTTTCTGCCTCCGCTACAGCAGCGAGTTGTGGAACGGTTTGTGACGGAACGGCTCTGGCCACTCCTAACGGAGGAACCGCCCCATACAGCTACTCCTGGAATACCGTACCGCCTCAAACAAACCAAAGTGCAACAGGGTTATGTGCCGGGACTTATACCGTAACGGTTATCGATTCGAACGGATGTACCGCACAAGACACAACGACTATCAACAACCTGATCACCATCACCATTAACCCGAGTGTGATCAACATCAGTTGTAACGGTATCTGCGACGGTATGGCAACAGCCATTCCTTCCGGAGGGGTAAACCCATATACCTACCAATGGAGTAATGGCGACCAAACTCAAACTGCCGACAGCTTATGTCCGGGATGGGTTTTCGTTACGGTAACCGATTCGAACGGATGTGCCTCTACAGACTCGATTAATATGCCTGTGGCTCCACCTGTACTCGTTCCTAACAGCACAATCGTTCAACCGATAAGCTGTAATGGTGTCTGTGATGGTATGGTTGCTTCTGCTCCTTCAGGAGGAACACCACCTTATACTGTTGTTTGGTCATTGCCAAACGGTATTGACACGAATAATGTTTGTGCCGGAACAGTTGTCGTAACCGTTACCGATTCTGCGAATTGTTCCCAGTCAGATACGATCTACATGATCGAACCCGATACCATTTCTCCAAATGCTACGATTGTTGACATTCAGTGTAATGGCGACACAACAGGAAGCATAACTCTCAATCCTACAGGGGGAACTCCTGGCTATACTTATGTGTGGGTGCCAAATGTCAGTACAACGAATAGCGCCTCGAACCTGCCTGCAGGAACATATACCGTAACCATCACCGATACAGCCGGTTGTTCCCGAACCGACAATTACATCATCACTGAACCTCCGGCATTATCAACCACTCCAATTAGCCGGGATATCAGTTGTAATGGTGCTTGCGATGGTATGGCTGCAGTTATTGTTGGCGGAGGTACACCTCCGTATACCTACAGCTGGGCTCCGAACGGGCAAACCAACGATTCGATATTTAATCTTTGTCCGCCGTTTTTAACGAATACCGTTACGGTGATTGACAGCAACGGATGTATTTCATCACAAACCATAACCATAACACAACCTTTACCATTGCTTGCCAATGTAACCGGCACACCAATCGGATGTAGCAGCGTATGTGATGGTACGGCGATTTCGAACCCGACCGGAGGTACCGGACCATATCAGTTCCAGTGGTCGGCCAATGCTGCTCCGAATCCGTTAAACGGTCAAAGCATCAGTAACCTGTGCGCCGATACTTTTACGGTAACCGTTACCGACAGTAAAGGTTGTACCGATCAGGGAACCTACATTGTTACCGAACCAACGGCTCTGGCCGTAACACTGGACAGTACCAACGTAACCTGTAACGGCGCTAATGACGGTACGGCTACGGCTACACCAACAGGTGGTACTCCTCCTTATTCCTACTCCTGGGTGGGCGGATGTTTGGCTGCACCGGATACCAATGCTTCTATTTCAGGTTTATGCCCTGGTGTTTATACGGTAACCGTAACTGACTCTGCAAATTGTATTTTTGTTGGATCTGTGATTATCACCGAGCCCACTCTGATCGATGACAATGAAGTTGTAGTCGGTGCAAACTGCGGTGTTTGTGATGGTTCTATTGTTGTGTTCCCTTCCGGCGGAACTCCGGGATATAATCACTCCTGGTCTAACGGAGCTACAACTCCGAACAATCCTAATTTGTGCGCCGGATTCTACACCGATACGATAACCGATGCTAACGGTTGTGTGGCCCTGTTTACCATTGGGGTAAGCAATCCTACAGGTCCTTCGGGTGTTACACCTACTGTAAACGATGCCACTTGTTACGGAGCATGCGACGGATCGATCAATGTGATCCCGATCGGCGGCACACCGGCTTATTCATACAGCTGGTCATCGATCCCTCCGGGTGGACCTTATGCCAATGACAGTACAATTACCGGATTATGTGCAGGCACATACAACCTGACCGTAACTGATGCGCTGAATTGTATATTAGCCACAACGCTTGTTGTTGGGCAAACTGATAGCATTACAGCCAATGAAACCTTTACCAATGCTTCATGTAGTGGTACTTGTGACGGTACGGCAAGTGTTACGCCAACGGGTGGAACCGGTCCGTTCACCTATTTATGGTCGCATAACGGATCTACCGCCTCATCCGCATCCGGATTATGCGCAGGACCGGTAAGTGTAACCATTACCGACAACAACGGATGTACAAAGGTTGTTAACTTTAACATCACCGCACCCAATGCACTATCCATCAGTTCAAGTGCAACCGATGCTTTGTGTAATGGTACTTGTGACGGTACGGCCACAGCGACCCCTGCTGGCGGAACGGCGCCATACCAGTACCAATGGAACGACCCTCTGGCTCAAACCACACAAACCGCAACCGGATTATGCGCAGGCACTTACATCGTTACTGTAACCGATTTTAATGGTTGTTCCGGTAACGATACGGTTACGGTGAATGATCCTACCTTGATTGATGACAATGAAATAGTAACGGATGCTACCTGTGGTGTTTGTGATGGATCCATCACATTGGCCCCAACAGGTGGTGTTGGCCCTTACCAATTCAACTGGCCAACCATTGGCGCTACAACTGCCACCGTTAATGCACTATGTGCCGGTTCTTACCCTGTGGATATTACCGACAATAACGGATGTACACAATCCTTCCTGATTGCCGTTAGCAACCCTAACGGACCGGGGGTTAATGTAAGTTCGACCAATGCATCATGTAACGGCGTATGCGATGGTTCCGCAACGGCAACAGCAACTTCGGGACCAGCTCCATATCAGTATTTATGGGCTCCGGGAGGACAAACTACCAGCAGTGTAAACGGATTATGTGCAGGTAACTACACTGTTCAGGTAACAGATGCCAATGGCTGTATAACCGTAATGCCGGTAACGATCATTGACAACAATGCGATAAGTGCTACAGTTACCAAAGTAGATGCAACATGTAACGGAAATTGCGACGGGTTTGCTCAGGTCATTCCAAACGGAGGTGTACCGCCATATAGCTACAGCTGGGTTGGTGGTCCTGCTACAGGACAGACCGTAAGTGGTGTTGGCGGATTATGTGCAGGCAATTATACGGTAACGATTACTGACGCTCTGGGTTGTTCACATGTCGAAAACATTACCATAAACGAGAGCAATGTGCTTACTGTTTCTACTTCAGGAATTGCCGCTAACTGTAACGGAAGTTGCGACGGACAAGCTACTGCGACACCTGCGGGTGGAACCGCTCCTTACACCTATTCCTGGTCAACGGGTGCTACAACACCTACAATTACTGCTCTGTGTGCAGGATCCTATACCGTTACCGTTACTGACATAAACGGATGTTCGGCTACCGGAAACATTATGATCGGAGATGGTATTGCCATTACGGCTAACATCACAACGGTAGATGCTACCTGCGGTGCTTGTGATGGTTCTGCTACGGCTACTGCAGGAGGCGGTTCCGGTGCCCCATACGGTTACTCCTGGTCTCCTCTCGGGCAAACAACTCCATCCGTTAACAACCTGTGTCCGGGAGCTTACAACCTGACAATCACTGATAATTTAGGATGTACCGAATTATTTACCGTACTGATCAACAACGCGAACGGACCGACTTTAAGTACGTTGGCTGATAGTGTGACCTGTTTCGGAAGTTGTGACGGACTTGCCTATACCAGCGTTCTTGCAGGTAATCCGAATTACCTGTTCCAATGGGACGATCCTGCATTACAAACCACCGATTCTGCATCCGGATTATGTGCGGGATTATATACGGTTGTCGTACAAGATGCCCTCGGATGTATTTCCGTGGATTCGGTAACTGTTCCTACTCCGCAAGAAATACTGGCTAATGCAACAACAACCAACCCTACTTGTCCGGGTGCATGCGATGGCACTGCTACTGTTAATCCAAGCGGAGGAGTAGGATCATTTACGGTTCAATGGGGAGCAAGTGCGGGTAATCAAAACACACCAACTGCAACCGGTCTATGCGCCGGGACACACCTGGTTACAATTACTGATTCTAAAGGATGTACGAAAGTGGATAGTGTAACCATTACCGATCCATCATCACTTTCAATTACTGCAAGTGCAACCAGTGCAACATGTAACGGAAGCTGCGACGGCACTGCTGTCGCTACCGTATCCGGCGGTACTCCCGGCTATCTGTATAGCTGGAACAGTGTTCCATCACAACCTAATGCCCTGGCTACCGGTTTATGCCCGGGAAGTTATACCGTTACCGTGACTGATGCCAATGGCTGCTCTGATACGGCAAGTGTTGTGGTTCCGAACCCAACAGGCTTAACTACGATTTCAACACCTACTTCACCAACATGTAATGGCGTATGTGACGGAAGCATTACCACAACTCCGAATGGAGGTGTAGCTCCCTACTCTTATTTATGGAGCAATGGCGATACTTCCCAAACTACTTCGAGTACACTTTGTGCCGGTACGTATAATGTGATCGTAATTGATGCGAACAACTGTACTGCTTACGATACCATTACTTTGACTCCTGCACCGATGCTGAACGACAGCACGGTAGTTAATGGGCCTACATGCGGCCTGTGCGATGGTTCTGCCACTTCAACTCCGACAGGCGGTGTCGGACCATTTGACTTTACCTGGACAGATCCTCTGAATCCGCTACCGCCTCTTCAAACAGATTTGGGTGTAGCCAGTTCAACTATTGTCGGACTGTGTGCAGGCACCTACGATCTGGAAATCACTGATCTGGGAACCGGCTGTACCTACACTTACACCATCATTGTGAATAGTGTTAACGGACCGACTCTACTTACATCTGCAACAGATGAAACCTGTACAAATGCTTGTAACGGAACTACAACCGTAAGTGCCAGCGGAGGAACTGCTCCTTACACCTATAGCTGGAGCCCAACCGGTCCTCCGACAGACACCAACCAAACTGCTACCGGTTTATGTGCAGGAACTTATACGGTTACCGTAACCGATGCGAACAACTGTATCTCAAGCGATACTATTACGGTGAATCCATCCAACGGATTGAACCTCGCGATCAGCAGCATCGTTCCTGAAACCTGCTTCGGAAACTGTGATGCCAGTGCAACGGTAGTTACCGGCGCGGGATCTCCACCATTCACCTACACCTGGAACCCAACGGGACAAATTACACCAACAGCTACAGGGCTTTGTGTTGGAAATTATATGGTTGTTGTTACCGATAGCAGTAATTGTATGGATTCGATCAGCGCCAATGTGACCGGACCGAACATCCTGACCGTAACGGCGAGCATCAATACACCGATCAGTTGTAACAACAGCAACGATGGTGTCGCTATTGCCAACGTAGCAGGTGGAACAGCCGGCTATTCTTATGTATGGAATACGGTTCCGGCCCAAACCTCTCAAATGGCTACCGGCTTAGGTGCGGGAACTTACATTGTAACGGTAACCGACGCCAACGGTTGTACGGCAATGGATACGGTTACCCTAACCGAGCCTAGTGCAATCCTTGCTAATGAAACCTTAACCTTCCCGAATTGTAACTTGTGTGACGGTTCGATTTCTGTTGCACCAACAGGTGGTGTAGGGCCTTATACTTACTTATGGACAACCCCTTCTGCTCCTCCATCACCACAACCGGTAACTGCTACCATCAATAACCTTTGTGCCGGGGCATATACCTTAGTTATTACCGATTCCACAGGATGTCAGGCTAACTTTGCCTATCCGTTAAGCAACATTGCAGGACCTGTACCGAACACAACCGTAACAAACGTTAGCTGTAACGGCGATTGCAACGGAGCCATTTCTGCTGCTCCGTCCGGAGGTACTGCTCCGTATGCTTACTTCTGGAATCCGTCAGGGGATACAACCAACAGCATAAGCGGTCTTTGTGCCGGACAATATTCTCTGAATGTAACAGATGCCAATGGCTGTGTCGGTGTTGCCATCGATAGTGTTACTCAACCGGATGTATTGTTGGCCAACATTAATTCATCCAACGTAAGTTGTAATGCATCCTGCGACGGTTGGGCCGTTTCAAACACTTTGGGTGGAACTGCGCCATTCTCGTACAACTGGACACCAGGCAATTTACCTCAGGATTCCATTACAAACTTATGCCCTGGAACCTATTATGTGACCGTTACCGACAGTAACAACTGTATCGTTAATGACAGTGTAACGATCATCGCGCCAAGCACCATTACCGTAACCAACGCAACAACAAGTGTTTCCTGTTCTTCTGCCTGTGACGGAGCTGCTACCGTAACACCTGCCGGTGGTGTAGGTCCGTATACTTACCAATGGAACGGAAATACAGCGCCGGGGCAAACCAACACGTTGAACAACCTCTGCTTCGGCAACAACATTGTGGTAATCATCGATCAGAACGGATGTAGTATTATCGATACGGTTGCTATCGGTGCCATCGACACCGTAATTGCCGATGCCGGTCCGGACACCACCATTTGTCTGGGTGACTTTGTTCAGCTGAAGGGCGTTCCGACAGGAATCTTTACCAGTGTAGAATGGTTTGTGTTGCCGGGCATGTTCTCCATCGGAACAACCGACACCTTGACTTTCACCCCTACTGCTACAGGAACCATTTGCTTCGTATATCAGGTAAACGGACCGTGTATTGCAACCGATACGGTTTGCATCACTGTGGAAGCCTTGCCGATCATTGATGCCGGACCGAATGTATCCATCATCGAGGGTGGTAGTACAACATTGAGCGCCAGTGGCGGAAGCAACTACACCTGGACCCCGGGAAGCACTTTAAGTGATTCTACCATTGCCAATCCGGTGGCTACTCCGACTCAAACAACGACCTATTATGTAACCGGTTATTCTCCGAATGGTTGTCCGGCTACCGATAGCGTAACCGTAACCGTACTTCCGACCGTTAAATTCCCGGATGGTATTTCACCAAATGGCGACGGTAAAAACGATGTATGGATCATTGATTTCATTGAGCAATTCCCGAACAACGTGGTTGAGATTTACAACCGTTGGGGCGAGCTGCTCTTCCACGCCGACGGCTATCAACAAGATTGGGATGGAACTTACAATGGAGAACCGTTACCTGTGGGAACTTATTATTATGTAATTGAATTAAACGAAGAAGGTTACGAACCATATACAGGGCCTATAACCGTGTTAAGGTAACATAATGAAAAAGGTATTTGTCATATTATTCCTGCTGGTTGGCGGAAGTGCGCTATTCGCGCAACAACTCCCCCATTTTAGCCAGTACTATCTGAACGACTTCCTGATCAATCCTGCCGTTGCAGGAAGCAGAGGGTATTTCGAAGGTGTTTCGACCCACCGTTATCAATGGGAAGGTATCACGGATGCCCCGAGAACCTACACCCTGAGTGTACACGGACCTTCTAAAAACCGTAAAATGGGCTTTGGCGGCTATGTGTTTACCGACAATGTCGGACCGACCCGAAGAACCGGTTTTAGCGCTTCTTATGCTTATCACGTACGATTGAATGACAAATTAAAATTAGGCCTGGGACTGAATTTTGGTATCCTGCAGTTCATGATCGACGGATCAAAGATCACTTTACGTGATGCCAATGATGCCATCATTACAACAGGCGTGCAATCGACCCTGGTACCTGATGCCGGATTCGGAACTTATTTGTATCACGACAATTATTATTTCGGGTTTTCTGCTCCCCAGTTGCTGAATATGAAAGTTAATTTCTTCGACAACGGGCAAAACCCCACCGGAACTTTACCTTCCCACTTTTTTGCTACGGCTGGTTACAAATTCCGGCAAATTGAGGACTTCATCTTCGAACCGATTGTGTTCGTGAAATATGTTAAACCGGCTCCGGTACAATTTGAAGGAACATTACGCATCACCTACAAAGATCAGGTCTGGGTTTCGGGAACATACCGCGACAAAGATGCCATGGCCATTGCTGTCGGTTACGTTATCAACAACAGCTTTACCATTGCTTATGCCTACGACTTCACAACAACGAACCTGAAGAACTACAACGACGGAACACACGAACTTTGTGTAGGAGCCCGCTTTTACCGATCCACAAAAAAGGAAAAAGCTACTCCGAAAATTGAGTGAGCTAGAAGAATGCCCTCACCTGTACCCCACCGGTATGAATTACCGGAGAGTTATCTGATACCCTTCCATTATAGTTAATGCTGAGCTGCATGTGCTGCGATAAGTTTTGCTGGTAGTTCATTTCCCAGGTCATGTTCGTACCCTGCTGAAGCCCCTCCATCATTTCATAAGCCAGAGCCGTGTTGTTGGTTTCGGTAAATTGATTGTCGATAAAATTGAACATGGCCCTGAAACTTCCTTTCGCCGCGACATTATAACGAAGTTCCGTTCCTACCGTTTGGCTGGTCAGTTCCTCTCCTCCGTAATAATCCACATTGTTCTTAACCTCAAAGTTATAGTAGATACTGGCTCTGAATTTAACGCCCGGCTGGATCGTGAATTTTGGTTCGGCCTCGTAGGAAGTAATGTTATAATTCCGGTTACTGAAAAATTGGGATTCGTTTGATTTTTCGCCATTGCCGCCGAGTACGGTTAAAGAATAAACCCGGGTAATGTTCCAGCGCGTTTTCAGTACCCGGTTCACATCGATCCTGGATTCAATGCCATTGGTCAGCAGGGAACGGCTCCGGTTTTCCTGATAAGTAAAATCGGCTCCAAACTTGGTTCCTGTACGATTGAAATAGAAGGTGTTCAGAAAACCCAGGTTTAAAGTCACCAGATTGCTGTCGGCAACAGACGTGATGAACGGGTTATAATACTCCTGCTTTTGGGAAACCTTCCGGCTGATCCGGTAGTTCGTGCGATCGGAGAAGCGGGAGATGAATTTTCGTACCCCTTTTTTTGTTGCCCATTGGGCTTCCGGACGTAAAAAGAAACCCTGGTTAAACTGATTGGAATAGGTACGAACATAATCGTTCGTTGGTGTGAATATCTTGATGAAGTTGGCCTGATCCTGAAAAGCCGCTATTTCGAATTCATTCAGATCCTTCACTCCGTTTCCGTTCAGATCGCCGATATAGGCGTGTGTTCCCTGCCCGGGCTGAACTTCAACATAAGAGAATTCCTTCTTAACTCCCAGACCTGTTCCTACTTCGTAATACGTGTTGGAGGTAACAGCACTTTTCAAAAACTTCGACACATATTCAACCCGGGCCAGCACGTTTTCTTCGGGTTGAAGCGTGGTGAGCGTTGTTGAAACGATATCGAGCTTCCGGTAAACGAACCTTGTTCTGAATTTATGATTCGGATTTTTCAGGAGGCCGAGAGCCAGGGAAACATCTTCGGCCAATGTTTTGCCGGAAAAATCGTTACCCAAAGGAGCGTTATCTTCGCGCTGTTTGTAGCTGACCAGAAACGTGTTGGTTGTCCCTTCGGCATTCCGGACAAAGACTTCCCATAACCTGAAATCAAAGCTGCTGGCCTGCAAAGAATCGGACTGGCTATTGATAAAGAATTTATTTTGTTCCGATTCTTCACCAACCCCCACTTCGAACCAGTTCATGGTTTTCAGAAATGTTCCTTTATGCTTCAAATATTCCGTGTTGTTCAATCCTTCCGTTTTCAGGAAGCTTCCCGTACCATCCAACCGAAACCCTTTCCAATTGTAATTCGCGGAAACCGCATTTCGAACTCCGTCATAAAGCCCTTCGTTTTTCATCACATCCACATCATACTCGATATCGGAAACCTTATTTTTTTCGAACCCGACAAACGCGCTGGCAATATGCTGGTTCACGCCGAGTGTGGTGTTGCTGCTTCCTGTCCAGATCGGATTAATGTTCCAGTCGCGCTCAAACTCCACCGACCTGAAACGCTGGATGGGCGTAAAATACTGATCGACAAATTCGTAACCGGTACCCACTTTAAACTTCCAGGGAATTTCATCCTGACTAAGCCTGAGCTTATTAACCGTATTCACCTTGAGTGCATAGCCCACATCATCCCGGCTATCTTTATCGGAAAACGTATTGATGTCGTTATTCGAAACAGCACCTTCCCAACTTACATACGAATCTTTGGTGTAATTATACTGGCCTCCGAAAGTGGCCATTTGAGTTGTTTTCGGAGCAATTAATAAGATAACCGGTTCATATTCACCCTGAGGCACACCGGCAACTGGTGGCAACCACTGATAGACCTTACCATTGGCGGTACTTTGAATTTGCACGTAATTTCCCCGATTGGGCCCAAGGTAGGTAAATCCCAGCTGATAACGGGCACTATCCGGGTTGGTAGAGTAAATAAACACTGAATCGTATCCCAATGTATCGGTCATTTTGTATAAAACGATGTTTTCGGAAAAATCGACCACATTGACATTGGGTACAATGGCCTGTTGGAGGCTGTCACCGATTTCCGAAAGGAGCAGCTTATCTTCATCACTGAGATCCTGTTGCAGTGGCTGATTCCGGGAATCCTGCTCGGAATAAACATTGATCCGGAGCTTAAGCTTTTCACTTTCGTAGTCGTTGCCAAAATGAACCAGCGACCGCGTATAATTTTTATCCGAATACTGAAATTCGGCAACAATCCTGGAATTATTGGTAATTAACTGATTGGTGGTAAAAGTCAGTTCGGCGGTATTGTAATCGATGATGTAATCGAACTCATTCCCTCGTTTCAGGAGCTTACCATCAACATAGATTTTTTCGGTACCTGAAAGTACCACAATAAAAGTTTCATTGTCTGCGCCTTTCAACCGATAAGGTCCCTGGTTCCCTTCAACACCCTGAACTTTGTTTCGTGCAAACTTCCCTTTGGATATGGCAGCGCTGATTTTGGGCGACATAAAACGGCTTTGGTTTTTGTCTAGCGGAATCTTCATTTCATAACTCCCTCCCTTCACTTTCTTGTTGAAATTCATAAAATAGCTCTCGGGCCTTTCCATGTAAAAATCTCCGGCCGTTAATTTCCAGTTGTCGCTGAAAAGCTGGATAAATACCCGGTCAAATTCCTGCAATTGTTGCGTATTCCCTTCGGCCTGAATCGGAATATTGTCGTCCGAAATACTGGCCAGCATACTCACATTATTACTTAATTTACCCGAAAGCTGAAGGTTAAGACTCGAATTAACGGAAAGATCCTGATTATTTCCGAATGAGACACCCCTTGAAATACTTCCGCTTTTATTTAATCCATTCAGGTAAAAGATATCGTCGTTGGGAGCCGTGTATTCGTAGAAAAATGGATTTTTTTCCGTTTTGGCCGACTTCGTGACCTGATCCAATTCCTTATGCTGAAAAGGAGCATCGAAAGCATAGGGAAAAACCCGGTATGTGATTGATATGGATTGATTTAACAATTCCGTATCCAGGAGGATCAGTTGGCTTTTTGCATAATCAATCGTATAAGAACCCACATCCAGCGGACTATTCCCCAAAAACACGATTTCAGAGCCCGGAATCATACTTAAACTATCCAACTGAAGCGTATCCTTCGTTAAGGTGAGTTCTTGTCTTTTTAAATTATTAACCCTCTGTGAATAAGATAATTGACTCAAAACAAGAGTAAGGATAACCACTATGTAATTCGTTGTTTTCAATTACAAAAACCAAAAGGCCATAACTAACAAAGATACGATTTGTTAAAATGCTTTATTAGAACAGAAAAACAGAATAATTATTGATCACAAAGGCAGGGATTTTATAACACAATCATCAATATCCCTTTCAATCATAAATTAATCACAAAAAAATAGCACTTTAAACAAGTTTAGTTAGGATATTTTGAGGTAATAGTTATATTTGTATTTGGATTAAAAAGTTTTATCATACAATATGAAGAAGTTTATTTATTTATTTATCGCTAGTGCCGTATTGTTTACCAGTTGTGGTGGTGACGGAAAAAATGACGAGAAAAATACTACTGAAGCTAAAGGTGGTGTGAAATACGGTGGCGTATTCAAAATGAACGAAACAGAGGATTTCAAGAGTTTATACCCGCTTAACATAACCATGGCGCTCGAACAACGAATTGCCAATCAGGTTTTTGAAGGTTTGGTAAAACTGAATCAGGAAGACTTGAGCATTGTTCCGGCACTGGCCGAAAAATGGGTAGTGAACGAAGATGCGACTTCGTATACTTTCCACCTGAGAAAAGGTGTTAACTTCCACGATAACAGTTGTTTTGAAGGCGGAAAAGGCCGTGAAGTAACTGCTCACGATTTTAAATACTGCATGGACAGGATTTGTGTGAATGATCCGGCCAACCAAATGTACTGGTTGTTTAAAGACAAAGTAAAAGGTGCTAACGAATACTATGAGTCCAACAAAAACGGTTCTCCGCTGGAAGGTGGTGTTTCCGGTGTAAAAGTAATCGACGATTACACATTGCAAATTGACCTGAACTATTCGTTTGCCGGTTTCCTGAACATCGTGAGCCACGCTGCCTGCTACGTTTACCCGAAAGAGGCTGTTGAAGCCTACGGAACCGACATCCGTGTGAACTGTATCGGAACAGGCCCGTTCAAAGTGAATAAAATCAAAGAAGGAGAAACCGTTATCCTCGTAAAAAACGAAACATACTGGAAAATAGATCAGTACGGAAACAAGTTGCCTTACCTTGATGGTGTTAAATTCTTGTTTAACAAAGAGAAAAAAGCTGAATTGCTTGAATTCAAGAAAGGAAACCTGGACATGGTATTCCGCTTGCCATTGGAAATGATCAACGATGTGGTTGGTGAACTGGAAGATGCTAAGAAAGGTGGCAACCGCCCTTACGTGATGCAGGTTGTTCCTGCCCTGAGTGTTTATTACCTGGGGATGCAACATAAATTACCTCCTTTCGACAATGTGGACGTACGTAAAGCATTTAACTATGCCATCGATCGCGAATCGATCGTTACATACACCCTGCAAGGTGAAGGACGCGCCGCTTTACATGGCATCGTTCCTCCGTTCAAGGGTTATGATTTCGAAAATGTGAAAGGTTATGAATTCTCTCCGGAGAAAGCCAAAGAACACTTGGCCAAGGCCGGCTTCCCGAATGGAAAAGATTTCCCTGAAATCACATTACAGATCAACCCCGGCGGTGGTGACCGTAACGTTCAAATTGCCGAGGTGGTACAAAAAATGCTGAACGAAAACTTAGGCATCAATGTAACGATCGAGCAAATGCAGTTCGCTCAGCACCTCGAAAACCTGGAAACAGGTAAAGCCTTGTTCTGGAGAGCCGGTTGGATTGCCGATTACCCGGATCCTGAAAACTTCCTGAACCTGCTGTATGGTGGCCACGTGCCGGAAGATTTAAGCACTAAAGCTTACATCAATGCCATGAGATACCAAAGCCCTGTGTTTGACGAAACATTCAACGCCGCACTGAGAGAAGTGGATGATGCGAAACGCTACGAGTTGTTCAGACAAGCTGATCAGATTCAGGTGGATGATGCGGCCATCATGCCGATTTTCTACGACGAAAACACGCGTCTGATTCAGGTGTACGTGAAAAACTTCCCATCTAACGCGATGGAATACAGAGATATGACTGAAGTTTATTTTGATTACGAAGACGCAGAAGAAACTGCTGCTAAATAATAATTTACAATAACTTGTTTAAAAAGCCTTTTGAAATTTTCAAAAGGCTTTTTTATTTTTTGTTGTTTTACAGGCAATGCGAAAAATATTCTTCATCACCGGTCTGCTTCTGGTTAGTTTCTTCGGACATACCCAAATCCTGGAAATTAACCAACCCCTGTTTACCGATGAGCCTTTTTTTAATCCGGCTTTCATCAAAGCCAACAAAGTCAAATCAATTACCGGATCCATCTCTTCGAAGAAGATCAACGACATCATCCGGACAAAAGGACTCGATTATTTTTACGAATTCAATGACGACGGCACCTTACTGATGCAGCTTGCTTCCAACTACTCCAAAGGCATCAAGGATTCGAGTATCGTTACCTATTGCTACAACGAGAACGGCTCCATCAGCCTGAAACGGAAAAGCGATAGCTACGGCTATTATTCACACCATTACAAGTACGATGCCGACGGAAACATCATGCTGCAAACCTATTGCCGGGATGAAAACCGGTATGAGTGTAAGAATAAATTTGAGCTCAAGAACCAGTTCGTTATCGTAGCCGACAGCTTTTCCTACCAAAAAACAGACCCCTCTCAAACGAAGAAATTCTATTACAATGCCTACAAGAAGGTATACAAAGAACAGATCAACTACTACGATGAGTATGGTTATTTAGTAGAAGAGTACACCCGCTTCATAATCGGCAACAACAAAAAGAAGATTACCTACGAATATGATGAAATGGGCCGGCTCTCCAAAAAACACACGTTTACCGACATCGCCCAGGGCAAAAAGGAAACGGAAGTATATACCTACGATGAGGTTGGCAACGTACTGGACATCAAATTCTACCAGAACGAGCAACACAAAACAACCAAAGAATTCCTGTATGATAAAAACATGCTGCTTTACGCGCAGCTGATTAAAGATATCGAAAGTGATTTCCTGCGGATCATTCAGTACCGCTACACATTCTGGGGAGAAAACAAGTACGTGGACTATTTACCTTCCGATTCTGTATCTACTCAATAATAAGGTGAAATCATCAGGTAAACAAGAACACCTGAAACCGCCACATACAACCACAACGGAAACGCGATCCTGGCCATCTTCTTATGCCGGTCGAACAGGCCGGATAAGGCTCTGGTATATGAGATCAGCACCAACGGAATAATGACAATAGACAACAGAATGTGCGTGATTAACACGAAATAATATACGTATTTAAGCACACCCTCTCCGCCATAAACCGTCGTATCGGATGTCATGTGATAAGCAACATACATGACCAAAAACAACAATGACAGGAGTAAACTGGTCTTCATCAACCCTTCGTGCAAGGCTCGCTTACCATTTTTAATGGCAATAATGGCAGCCACAAGTAAAACCGCGGTCAACGCATTGATTCCGGCATAAATAGGAGGCAAAAAAGTCAGGGGTTCAACATTCGGAATCTTGATACCGAAAAGTGCTGCTACAGCCAAAGGAAGCACAACAGAAACAATAATGGTGATTTTTTTATACTTGTTCTCTGCAGCTAATGTCATACAATCCTGTCAATGAGAATGATCGTTAACGATAAAATCAGGTATAAATAAGATAGTAACAGAATCCGAAGCGCAAACTTATCATCTCTAGTCTGCATCAACTTAACAGCAGGATAGATCATCAACCCGGATAAAATGGTTAACCCGACGGTAGTCAATCTGCCGGTTACACCGAAAATCTCAGGCGTAATTCCCATTACCAACAGAACCAATACACTGATAAAGATCAGGCTTGCCGTAGCCAGATTCTTCTTGCCGAAAGGCAACATCTTAAATCCGGCCTTCGTGTAATCATCGTTGACCCGCCACGCAATCGCCCAAAAATGAGGGAATTGCCAAACAAACTGTAAGGCAAAAAGGATTCCGGCTTCCAGGCTGAAACTTCCGGTAGCGGCAACCCAACCCAACATGGGTGGAATTGCACCGGGAAAGGCTCCCACCAGGACAGAAATCGTAGATACCCGTTTCAATGGAGTATACAGCGCAACGTACATGGCAATAGCCAACAACCCCAGAATTCCACTTAACGGATTCAGCATCCAAAGTAATCCGACTCCGATCAGTCCGAAAACAGATGCCACACTAACGGCTTCGGCAACCGAAAGCTTGCCGGATGGCAAAGGACGATTTGCCGTACGCTTCATTAATTTATCGTAATTTCTTTCTATCGCCTGGTTGAAAGCATTGGATGAAGAGGTAACTAAAAATCCTCCGATCATCAGGATCACAACTTCCGAAAAATTATAAGACGGGGCACCGATAAAATAGCCGAAGACAGCAGATATAACAACAAATGCCGTAAGCTTGAACTTAAACAATTGCATGTAACATGATACTCGCTCAGCAAAGGTCAGTGATGTTATTTTTGAAGTTTCTGTAAAGGCCATCTGCCATTCTAAAGCAGCAAATATAACTAATCCAACCTAGATTTGAAAAATATGGAAGGAAGAACTTACCGGGGGTGTTTTTTTTAATCGTTAACTACTTACAACCGCCTTAAATAACTACATTTGCGGATTGTTAAGCCAATTTGTCAGGCAATCCATCTTTGGTAAGATAATTGACGATTTGGCCGAAATTAAAATCGAGAAACGATGAGCGGATTATTAAGTAAAGTGCTTAAAACCTTTGTTGGAAGTAAATCAGATAGAGATTACAAGGAATTATCCCCAATTATAGATGAAGTTGCACAGGCGTTCAAGGCCTATCAGTCATTAAGCAATGATGAACTGCGCAATAAAACCCTGGAACTTAAAGCCAGAATTAAGGATAAAATCAGACCCAGTGAGGATGAAATTGCGTCCCTGAAAGACAAAATTGAGAACGATAACGGGTTGTCCATTGTTGAGAAGGAAGACATCTACAACAAAATTGACGAAATAGACAAAAAAGTACTGGAGCAGATCGAAGAAGTGCTCGCTGAGATTAAAGGTGAAGCCTTTGCCGTTGTGAAAGAAACTGCCCGCAGATTTTCTCAGAATCCAAGCATCGAAGTTACGGCAACCGATATGGACAGGGATATTGCCGCCGAAAAGGACCATGTGACCATCAACGGAGATAAAGCCACATACAACAGCACCTGGCTCGCTGCCGGAAACCCCATTACCTGGGAAATGGTGCATTATGACGTACAGCTGATCGGTGGCCGCGTACTCCACGAAGGGAAAATCGCCGAAATGATGACCGGTGAGGGAAAAACGTTAGTAGCAACTCTTCCTGTTTATTTGAATGCACTGGCCGGACGAGGTGTTCACGTTGTAACCGTAAACGACTACCTCTCCAAAAGGGACTCCGAATGGATGGCTCCGATTTTCGAATTCCACGGACTGACCGTCGATTGTATCGATAAACACCAACCCAACTCCTCTGAACGCCGAAAAGCCTATATGGCCGACATCACTTACGGAACAAACAACGAATTCGGTTTCGACTACCTGAGAGACAACATGGCCAGAAGCCCCGAAGATCTCGTGCAACGGAAACACCATTATGCGATCATCGATGAGGTCGATTCGGTACTGATCGATGATGCCCGTACTCCTCTGATCATCTCGGGTCCGACACCAAAAGGTGACAAACACGAATTCCACGAACTGAAGCCACGTGTTGAGACCCTGGTTTCTGCACAGCGTAAATATGTAACCACGGCCCTTGCCGATGCTAAAAAATTACTCTCTCCCCTGATGGACGGAGAAAAAATCAGCAAGGAGGATAGTGAGAAAGGTGGCCTGGCCTTATTGCGGGCACACCGTGGTCTCCCAAAAAACAAAGCCCTCATCAAATTCCTGAGTGAACACGGAATTAAAGCCGCACTCCAAAAAACGGAAAATTTCTACATGCAGGATCAAAGCAAGGAAATGCATAAGGTAGATGCTGAGTTATTTTTCGTAATCGATGAGCGAACCAACAGCGTGGAACTCACCGAGAAAGGGATCGAACTGATTACCGGATCCGGTGATGATCCGAATTTCTTCGTGATGCCTGATATCGGTACCGAAGTTGCGAAGATCGAAAAATCCGGAGCTTCCGATCAGGATAAACTGATGGCTAAAGAGAGAATGATCCAGGATTATTCCGTTAAAGCCGAACGAATCCATACCATCAACCAATTGCTGAAAGCCTACGCCATGTTCGAAATAGATGTGGAGTATGTCGTGATGGACAACAAGGTGAAAATCGTGGACGAACAAACCGGCCGGATCATGGAAGGACGACGTTATTCCGACGGTTTACACCAGGCCATTGAAGCCAAAGAAAACGTGAAAGTGGAGGCCGCTACGCAAACCTATGCCACGGTTACACTCCAAAACTACTTCCGCATGTACCACAAACTGTCCGGTATGACCGGTACTGCCGAAACCGAATCGCAAGAATTTTGGGATATTTATAAACTGGACGTGGTTGTCATTCCTACAAACAAACCGATTGCCCGGGAGGATCGTGAGGACCTGGTTTACAAATCCAATCGTGAAAAATACAATGCCATTATCGATGAGATTGTTTCTCTGGTAGGACAAAAACGTCCGGTACTGGTGGGTACTACTTCGGTAGAAATTTCGGAATTGCTGAGCCGTATGCTCAAAATGAAAGGCATTCAGCACAATGTTTTAAATGCCAAATTACACCAGCGTGAAGCCGAGATCGTTGCTGAAGCCGGTCGCCCGGGAACCGTTACCATCGCCACCAACATGGCCGGTAGGGGAACCGACATTAAACTCGGCCCCGGAGTAAAAGAAGCCGGAGGTCTGGCCATCATCGGTACGGAAAGACACGACTCCCGACGTGTGGACCGCCAGTTAAGAGGTCGTTCCGGACGACAAGGAGATCCGGGGTCTTCTCAATTCTTCGTATCACTGGAAGATAACCTGATGCGTTTGTTCAATTCCGAGCGGATCATCAAAATCATGGACCGTATGGGCCTCGAAGAAGGCGAAGTGATCCAACACTCCATGGTGACCAAATCCATCGAAAGAGCACAGAAAAAAGTAGAGGAGAATAACTTCGGTATCCGTAAACGACTCCTGGAGTACGATGATATCATGAATTCCCAGCGGGAAGTGATCTACACAAAAAGACGTAACGCACTTTTTGGCGAGCGTCTGGGTGTCGAAATTTCCAACATGATCTACGATGTATGTGAATCCCTGGTGAATGAATTTCAGGATTATCACGATTTCGACGGATTCAAACTGGAACTGATCCGCTTACTCTCCATCGAATCTCCATTCACCCAACAGGAATTTTATGAAGGCAAGGCTCAGGAATTGATCGAAGACCTGCACGAGAGAGCCATTCAACATTACATCAGAAAGTCTGATCTGATTGCTCAGACAGCTTATCCGGTGATCAAGGATGTGTTTGAAAATCAAGGCGCCCAGTATGAAAACATCGTTGTGCCCATTACCGATGGTATTAAAACGATCAACATCACAACCCCACTGGAGAAAACCTACAAATCGGAAGGCCGTGAACTGACCAAATCCATTGAAAAAAGCGTGATCCTGGCCCTGATCGACGAAGACTGGAAAGAACACTTGCGCGAAATGGACGAGCTGAAGCAATCGGTACAAAATGCAGTACACGAGCAAAAAGACCCGTTATTGATCTACAAATTCGAAGCCTTTAAATTGTTTAATGGTGCCTTGCTGAAGATCAACAAAGAGGTGGGTAGCTTCCTGATGAAATGCAACCTGCCGCAACAACAAGGCAACGAGCAGATCGAAACGAAGCAAGAGGCTCCCAAACCGAAATCAGATATGAGTCAGCTACAAACGAGCCGACCTGAAACGGTAAGCACCTCAACTGCTCAGCAAGGATCGCCTATGCCACAGGAACAACCGAAAGTTCAGCCGGTACGGGTAGAGAAAAAAGTAGGAAGAAATGATCCTTGCCCATGTGGAAGCGGTAAAAAATACAAGCAATGTCACGGAAAATTAAGCTGATCGGCATCCTCCTGATCAGCTTTTCTTCCCTTTGCTTTGCTCAGAACGACGAGCATAAGTCGTCCTTTTTCCAACCCGAATACCTGTTCGGGAAAATCATTCCCGTTAGCAGTTACGGTCCTTTCCCCGAAGATGGTTACCAGCATGCCATAGCCATTAGCTATGGGGTAACAAACAGCGACACCACCAAATGGGGGCGCTATTACAACCAACCCGAAACCGGCCTGATGTTCCTTTACTCCAACCTGGGGAACAATGAAGTCTTCGGCCACCAGTTCAGTTTATTACCCTTCATTTCCTTCAAGGTTTTTAATCGGCTGAAAACCCCGTTCAAATTACGCCTGGGAGCAGGAATCTCCTACTTCACACACACGTTCGACAGCATCAATAACCCACAGAACGAACTGATCGGTGCCGAATTCACCTGGGATGTTAAAGTCTTTCTCTATAAAACCCTCTACAAGCATAAAGGGTTTAACCTGCAGTTAGGTGCGGGGTTCTCCCATGAATCAAACGGGCATACCAAGCTGCCGAATCTGGGTATTAACTCCCCCATGGTTAGTCTGTCTGCTCAGTTTTACAACAACGAAAACGCCAACTATTACTATTCGAAACGCGTAAAGCGGGGCAATGTCGGACCGAAAAATTACTTTTTTACCGTCCGGCAGGGCATCGGCATTCACGAGCAGGATGAAACGGAAGGGCCCCAAATGGGCAAGCTCAAACCGGTTTATGCCAGTACGGTAAGTTCTTCCATCTTATTCAATAACCACATGAAGGTTCGGGCAGGGTTCACCTACCGCTTCTACCAGCATTATTACGACCATTTACAGGACACCAATGTGATCGGATTAAGTGACAATCCGAACTGGAATGCTACGAACATCTCCTTTTTTCTGGGTAACGAATTCTTGCTCGGGCATACCAGCATCGACGCGGAATTAGGTGTAAACCTGCACAAACCCTTTTACCGGACCTTTAATCCCAAAAATGATCTGGCACTGAATTTGCAAAAAATCCTGTACACACGCATCGGCATGAACCTATACCTGATCAATACACAAGAAATGCCAAAACACAACGTTTTTATCGGAACCCACATCAAAGCAAACAATGTAAAAGCCGATTACACCGAATTTACGCTGGGTTACACCTACAAACTAAACTAAGTTCAGGCTTGTTGCCCTGTCATTTTCATGCGAACTGCTTTCAACATATTAGTATTATTCATCGTATTCATGAAATGCCAATCCCTTTATGCCCAGAATCATTACAACAATGGAAACTTCGGCATTAATTTGGGACTCGTTGCCGCTATCGGCAGTCATTTCGACCGGTTCGGCGTGAATGTCAGCACCTTTTATGTAACAGACCGGATACAGATCAATCCTACATTCCGGCTGTATTTCAATGCCAGAAACCTGGGCCCGGAAAAACAATACGTAGAAGCCGTTGCCAGCCTGGGAATTGTGTACGCATTCGGTGATCAGGATACAACCGACAACTTGTTTTACAGCCCTGTCAGCAACCAAACCCACCGGAAAAACAGCATCGGCTATTCCTACAATTATTACCTGAACAACATCGACATGAGTCAGTTTACCGGTACCATCGCCTTTCAGTTCGGTGAGTTCAGCCTGATCGCGGAAAACGACCTGTTTGCCCAACCGAAGCTGGACCGGTTCCGGACCGGAGCATTTCTGTTGCACTACCAGAAAGACCACTTCCAGTATGCTTTGAATACAACCTTGTTTACCGGACAGATGGGAGAACGGATTACCGACAAAAATTACCCGTACAATCACATTTACGAGAACACCCACGGTGGAAAATACACGCAGTATTCACATGGATTATTAAGTGGCCAGGTTAAATACGCCGGCCCGTATCAGCAGGTCTATCAGGGAAACCTGGGCATCGATTCGGAATGGGTTCGTCACGCCGTTCAGAACAGACTGATTCACGACATCCTGACTTTCCCGAAAATTACGGGCAACACCAATGCACATATCCCGATGATCCTGAAAGACGGATCACAATACCTGTTTAAAGAAGATCAAAAAGTGAAACCTCCGCGATTCTTCTGGAATGCATACAGCAATGCGGCCTTGTTTTACTAAAAACTGAAGACCACGCCCACCAGATTATCACCGTATGAACGCGTCATGTAAAACTGCGGATGAAAGGAAGTTTTAGTATCGGAGAATTTTTCTGTTTTTTCCTTCTTGATCTTGCTGTTTGCCACAATGGAACCAACCGAATACCCGATCAGAATCCCCAACGGGTAATCAGAAGCATAATGAACACCGCTGTTCATCATTTCGATACTCAACACGCCGATCATGGTATAACCCACCGGCCGGATCCATTTCACCTCCGGATAATTCTTAGCAATAATGGTGACGGTAGACGTGAGCGTGGCCACATGTCCCGACGGCATGGCATCGTAATGCGGTGTGTTCTCAGCATAGGTCTTTAAATTCGGAAATAAATCCCACCGGCCTCTGGGTTGGGTTCGCACATAAGGGCTTTCCCGGCCGAACACCCGTTTTAACCCTTGCGTAAGAACTCCCAGGGTTAGAATACCTTCCACGATCTCACTTGATGTATGAATGGCCCGGTAATCTTTTTTCAGGGCTCCGGTCGACAAAAACCCAAGCCCGATCAATAAGGATGTATTCCCGTGACCCAGGTAATACAAATAAGCCGAGTTGTTTCGGGGATAAGTAAACATGCCAATGAATACGTCCTGATCATGATCTTTTTCCAACCCGTAATCTTGTAAATTTTCGGCATAATCAAGTAATTCTTCGTCGGCAGCGTATAGCATTCCCGTTGTTAATGCCGTTAAGCCCCACCATTTCAGGTTCTCTTTTTTGACGGCTTCTTTCCCCAGATTGGCGTAATTCTTAGGAATTCCTGTCAGAAAGTTAAACAACTTCGGACGCGGATAGGTATACGTCATATCGTCCGAAATCTGATAGGTTTGAAAAGCAGGCTTATCCTTCTCCTGGGCACTGGCACCTAGGGTAATCAACAAAAGTAATATGCTCGCAAATCGTTTCATTAAAATCTGAATGTAGCAACCATCGTTAATTCATCACCATTATACACCGGCATGAACCCGATGTTCTTCGTATCCTTAAACGGATTCCAGTTTTTAAGCGGCTGCCAGTAGTAAACAGCATGTGCAACCAGCATACCGATTCCGGCTCCGGCCATCACATCAGACAGCCAATGCCTGTTATTCATGATTCTTAAACTGCCCGTTGCCGAAGAAAAAACAAAGCCGTTGTATGCCAGCAAAGGACTGGTATCCTTATACTCGTTGTATAAAATGGTTGCCCCCGCAAAGGCCGTTGCCGTATGACCGGAAGGAAAGGAATGATGGCTGCTGTTATCCGGTCTTAGTTTACCCACTCCGCGTTTCAGGGAATGAATCACCAGGGTTGTCATGACACCGGTAATCGCCATGTTTTTGGTTTGATCGAACCAGTGATTCTTAGCCTGAATCCCAACCAGATCCCCCGCAAACACCTCAACATAAGGAACATACTGAATGTAATCATCCATTCCATTATGATAATCGTTACCCAGCTTCTCACGCACATTTTTCTGGATGCTCTTTTCTGTAAAACTGTTGTTAAGCACAATGCCGCTAATGAGAAGTGTGGCTGGAACCACCGCCTGAACAACAAACGGTTTTCGGGTAACCTCAACAGCGGAAGTATCGTGCTGTGCACTTAAAAATTGCGCAGAAAGCAATAAGCCTATCAGGATTAAATTTCTCATTTTCAAAAACAAAAGTAAACCAAAATTTTAAAGTGTAATTTTTAGTTAGTTTTGTTTTATGAAATTAAAGGTTCCACAACGGTTTCAATTGTTAAAGAGCTATGTGCTGATTTATCTGCTGCTCTCGTTTTTAACGCGATTGGCTCTGTATATCTGGTCATTCGAAAACGTTGATTTTTCCGTTTTGGGGTTCCTGCAGGTTTTCATTTACGGCTTGTTCTTTGATTGGGGAACCATTTCCTTCTTTGTATTGCCTTATGCCCTCTATTTATTGCTGTTTCCAGCTCAATATACCGGGAATAAACTGGACAGAATAACGCAATATCTGGGTTATTTTGCCGGTCTGCTGATCTTCACGTTCAGCACCCTGTCCGAATTCACTTTTTGGGAAGAATTCAATTCCCGTTTCAATTTCATTGCAGTCGATTACCTCGTTTACACCGAGGAAGTGGTGGCCAACATCAATGAATCCTACCCCTTACCCATCTTACTTTCGGGAGTTCTGCTCGTCGTGTTCTCCATCATGTTTATCACCTCAAAACGAGGTGCTTTTCAAAAAACCTTTTCGGAGAGCGGAACCATCAGGCAAAAAATGACCCTGCTGATAACAGCTCTGGTCTTATCCGGTTTCTACACACTGAGCATAGAAAATAAAGATGCCGAATGGTCTGAGAACCGTTATGAGAATGAGTTAACCAAATCCGGAATCTACTCCTTCTTCGCTGCTTTCAGGAACAATGAACTGAGCTACCCTGATTTCTATTTAACGCAGGACATCACCACCTCATTTAAAGTGATGAAGGAACACGTGCTCAGCCCGAACGAGAAATGGCTGGACAAAGACTATCGGAGCTTTAAACGTCTGGTGACCAATCCGGGTGAGGAGAAAAGGCCAAATGTGATCTTTATCTGTGTAGAAAGCTTAAGTGCCAAGTACCTGGCCCGGTTCGACAATGACCAGTACAGTTTCGTGTATACCCCATACCTCGACTCCCTGATGCAGCATTCCATCAGTTTCAACAACCTCTACGCAACCGGAACCCGTACCATCCGCGGGATGGAAGCCATTACCCTCTGTGTGCCTCCTTCTCCCGGAAGGAGTATCGTGAAGAGACCGGAAAACGGCAACTTCTTTAACATCGGGTCTGTTTTTGCCCAAAAAGGGTATAAGAATGTCTTCTTCTATGGTGGCGACGGTTATTTTGACAACATGAATCAGTTTTTCGGCGGCAACGGATTCGAAATCGTAGATCGCGGAAGAGGGTACCTGATGGGTGATGATTTCAAATCCAAAAGGACCAACATCAACGATGATGAAGTCAGTTTTGAAAACGCCTGGGGAATCTGTGATGAAGACATCTACAACAAAGTGATCAAGGAGGCCGACATCCATCATGAAAACGGCCAGCCTTTCTTCAATTTTGTAATGACAACCTCCAATCACAGGCCTTATACTTACCCCGACCATAAAATCGATGTGCCTTCGGGAAGAGGCCGGGATGGCGCCGTAAAATATACCGATTACGCCATTCATGCTTTTCTGGAAAAAGCCAGGCAAAAACCCTGGTTCAAGAACACCGTGTTCCTGATCATGGCCGATCACTGTGCTTCCAGTGCCGGAAAACAGGAACTGGATGTTGCGAAATACCACATCCCTGCCCTGATCTACAACCTAACCAACGACAGCGCGCATGAAGTCAACACCATTTGCTCTCAAATCGATATCTTTCCGACCCTTTTCGGCTACCTGAACTGGACCTACGAAAGTAAATTGCTCGGACGGGACTTAACGAAGATCAAGCCTGAAGAGGAGATGGCTCTGATAGCCAACTATCGGAAACTGGGCTTATTAAAGGGAAAGCAACTCATGGTGCTGAACGACAAGAAATCGTCACATTTCTATCAATGGGATAAGTCAACGAACCAGTTGGACCTGTTACCGACGGATTCGGCCTTCCTCAAACTGACCGTAGGGTATTACCAAACCAACGACTACCTCTACCAACATCAATATCAAAAACTTGATTAACCTGGTTCCAAACCATATCCGGCTGATTATCGGGAGCTGGCTGCTCTTTTTAGCCCTTGGGCTTCAGGCTCAGGAAAGCAAGGATGTAACCTACATAGAACCCCACTACATGGCGGGAAAGATCGTTCCCAATTACATCTTCAGCTTTCCGCCTACCTCGCTGCAACAAGCACTTGCAGTCGACATCGGGACGATTCATGCGGATACTTCCAACCCCTGGGCCGGTTATTACAATTATCCGGAAACCGGTGTAAGCCTGTTCTATTCCAACCTGGGTGAGAACCATATTTTCGGGAACCAGTTGGCAATCCTTCCCTACATCACCTTTAAAGTGCTCCGGAAAAGCAAATCGCCCTGGCACCTGAAACTGGCACTCGGAGCATCCTATTTTTCAACTTTTTATGACAGCATCGAGAACCCCAGGAATAAAGATATCGGATCCTCCTTCACCTGGGCTTTTCAGACTACACTTTATAAAACCATTTACCATTCGGATGGCATGAATTTAAGATTAAATGCCAGCTATTCTCATGCTTCCAACGGACACACCCAACTTCCTAACCTCGGCATCAATTCCGGACTGATCGGCATTTCCGCTCAGTTTTATAAAAAACAATCCGAAGGATACTTAACCCCATCAAAAATACAAACCGGAAAGGATTGGAGCCCCATGCTCATCCTATTGGAAAAAGGCATTGGATTCCACGAGTTCGGTCACCGGGATTTTCCGGTTGGCGGCAAGAAATACCCGGTGCATTCCACGTCTGTAGGTGTTGGAAAGGTTCTAAACCAACATCATTTGATCAAAGCCGGATTAACCCATCGCTATTACGATTCATTTTATGATTACATCACCGGCAACAAGGATCCCGAATACATCGACCAACCCCAATTGAATGCTTCGGCTCTCGAACTCTACCTGGGCAGCGAGTTTTACATGGGGCACATCAGCATGGATGTTTACCTGGGTGCCAACGTGTTCAAGCCTTTTTACAAACGGTTTGGTGAACTTTTTAAAGAACGAACAGAAATTGAATATCAGTTAAAGCGCATGTTCGCCACCCGGTTAGGCATCAACCTATACCTGATCAACACTTCCAAAAACCCAAGAAACAACCTGTATATAGGCCCTCACATCAAAGCAAATCTCGATCAGGCGGATTTCACCGAAGTGGTGGTTGGTTACCAGTATCGAATAAAGTAAAAGTCAGTTTTCTGTTGAATTTGAAAAACAATGTATCTTTAAACCGACTAGTTTTGGTAAAAAATTAAACCATGATCTACTCGTTTTTAAAGAAAGTATGCACCCTGGCTCTCCGGGTATATTTCAGAAAAATGCATGTGTATGGCCGGGAACATATTCCAGTCGAAGGTCCGTATCTGGTCGTTGCCAATCATCCGAGTTCGTTTCTGGATCCCTTGTGTATCGCCACACAGCTTAAGCCGAAACTGAACTTCCTGGCAAAAGCTGTGATGTTCAAAAACAAACTCGTTGCTTCCATCTTAAGAGGACTGAACATGCTTCCCATATACAGGGCTCAGGATGATCCGGGCTTATTGAATAAAAACAAAGAAGTTTTTCAGGGTTGTTATGACAAGTTAGCCAAAAATGGCGTCATCATGATCTTCCCGGAAGGAACAAGTGAAGCGGAACGAAGGTTGAGAAAGATTAAAACCGGTGCCGCTCGGATTGCCCTCGGAGCAGAACAAGAAAACAACTTTTCCCTGAACCTCAAAATCCTTCCCGTAGGATTGAACTACACTAAATCCTGCCGTTTCAGAAGTGAAGTGATCGTGAATTTCGGTGAGCCGATCGCAATTAAAGATTACCTGGAAATGTATCAGGCCAATGGGATGAACACGGTAAAACAATTAACGGACGACATCGAAAATTCGATCCGGAACCTGATGATTGCCATCGACGAAAAAGAACAGGATGAGCTGGTAGAACAAATCGAACACATCTTTAAAACCTCTCTACCTCAGGAAGTTGACGCTATGGAGCAGGTGAAATTATCACAGGGAATTGTCGATGCGATCCGGTTTTATCAGAAAAATGATCCCCGATTATATGACGACATGGCCGGCAACCTGGATCAGTTTTTCAGAAAACTTGAAAGTGTTGGCCTGTCTTACCGGTCGTTCGAAAAGATTGACAAACGCAAACGGCTTATTCCTGAGATGCTTCGTTCGGCTTTCGCATTGATTATCGGCTTTCCTTTATGGTTATTCGGGATCATCACGAATTACATTCCTTACAAATTGCCTCGGTTTTTTGCGTTGAGGATCACGAAAAGTGAAGCTTTTTATGGTGCCTTATTAATGTCTTTGGGAACATTTATTTTCATTTTATTTTACAGCATGGAAATATACCTGTTCTGGCGATTCACACAACTGGGAATCCTCACACTGTGCTTTGGCGCCATCCTGATCTTAACCGGTTTTTTTACGATTTTATATGCACGTAACGCCCGTCGACTTTATTTCGACATGCGGTTATTATTCAAATTGATCCGAAAGAAAGAATTGATGAAAGAACTGGCCAGGGAACGCATTACCCTGATCAATCACCTCAACCTATTGAAAGATCAGTATTTAATAAACAATTCCGTTTCGGATTAATACGTGCCACCGGCACAAAACGAGCTGGCATTCACAAACACGGTTGATACCGAGTCGATCGGCATATCGGCAAACCGGATCCCGATGTTGGTCGGTGTGTTCAGGTAAACACAACATTGAACCTGATCGCCTGAATGTCCCGTAGCTAACGCTTTTGAGAAAACACTGGTGTTGCTGAACTGGTAATAGACCATCTGGTCATACAACAAGGTTGAAACACCGGTGGTGTAATTGGTATACTTAATGCTGTCTATGATGGTGGGCACATCGGAAATCTTGATCAGTAAGTACCCTTTATCGTAAGAAGGGGAGGAATATTCTTTCGGCGTTACCTCGTTGGCATCTTCTTTACTGCACGCAACAAAGGCAAAAAGAACTCCCACGATCAGGAGTAATGGTATGTGTTTGATCAATCGCACGTCAATTTTTTTCTAAAGATACTAAACTTTTAAAATTAACCGGCCCAGCCTTCCCGATCCAGGCTCCGGTACTGAATCGCTTCGGCTAAATGCCGGGACGCTATCGCAGAAGCTCCTTCCAGGTCGGCAATGGTCCGGGCCACTTTTAAGATCCGGTCGTATGCCCGGGCGGAAAGCCCCAGCTTTTCCATGGCCGTTTTCAACAAACTCCTGCCTGCCGCATCAATTTCACAGATTTCCTTGATTGTTCCCGAAGATATTTGGGCATTGGCGTGCACCCCTTCTTTGTTTTTAAAGCGTTCTTCCTGGATTTTCCTGGCAGACATCACACGATTCCTGATGGTTTGACTGTCTTCTCCTTCGGGTTTTTCACTAAGTTCACTGAAAGACACGGGGGTGACCTCAACATGCAGGTCGATCCGGTCCAGTAAAGGCCCGGAGATCTTATTGAGGTATTTCTGAACCACACCCGGCGAACAGACGCAATCCTTCTCGGGATGATTGTAATAGCCACAGGGACAAGGATTCATGGAGGCCACCAGCATAAAACTGGCCGGGTACTCTACCGTAAATTTGGCGCGTGAAATGGAAACCTGACGATCTTCCAGGGGTTGACGCAGCACCTCCAGCACCGTTCGTTTAAATTCCGGAAGCTCATCCAAAAATAAAACGCCGTTATGTGCCAGAGATATTTCTCCGGGCTGCGGAAATCCTCCCCCGCCTACCAGAGCCACATCGCTGATCGTGTGGTGCGGAGAACGGAACGGGCGGGAACTGATCAGTGCCGTTTCCTTGGACAATTTTCCACCTACCGAATGTATTTTGGTTGTTTCAAGAGCTTCACTTAACGTTAACGGTGGTAAGATGGTTGGTAACCGCTTCGCCAGCATCGTTTTCCCCGCACCCGGCGGACCGATCAGAATTACATTGTGGCCACCCGCAGCGGCGATTTCCAAGGCCCTTTTGATGTTTACCTGCCCTTTTACGTCCTTGAAATCAAAATCCGTCTGATTGAGCTTTTCATAAAACGTTTTTCTGGTATCGAGGGTGGTTTTGGGAATCAGTACTTCTCCATTGAAAAAATCGATGACCTGCTTAATGTTCGAAACACCATAAACATCCAGATTGTTGACAATAGCTGCTTCCAATGCATTTTCTTCGGGGAGTATGATGCCTTTAAACCCTTCCTTTCGCGCCTGAACCGCAATGGGCAAAGCGCCTTTGATCGGCTGAACACTCCCGTCAAGCGACAGTTCCCCCATGATAATGTACCGGTCGATTTCAGCCTCATTCATTTGACCCGAGACAGCCAGAATCCCGGTTGCGATGGTAAGATCATACGCAGAGCCTTCTTTCCGGATATCGGCCGGAGCCATGTTTACGGTAATCTTTTTACCGGGCATCCGGCAGCCGACATTCTTCAATGCTGCCGCTATCCGCTGCTGACTTTCCTTAACAGCATTATCAGGCAACCCGACCAGGTAAAATTTTATTCCCCGATCGGCATTGACTTCCACAGTTATGGTGATCGCATCTACGCCAACAACTGCACTTCCATAAGTTTTAACAAGCATACATCCTTCATTGAAGTGAATCTTCAACAAAGTAAATCAAAGAATGGATGACCTTGATATGAATCTCCTGAACACGGTCAGCATAATCCGAATACGGGGCTCTGATTTCCACATCACACAACCCGGCAAGTTTCCCTCCGTCTTTGCCGGTAAGGGCAATGACCTTCATTCCCTTTTGGCGGGCCACTTCAGCCGCAAAAACCACATTGGCCGAGTTCCCGCTGGTACTGATTGCAAGCAGGACGTCGCCCGAATTGCCCAGGGCTTCAAGATAGCGCGAGAATACCTGATCGTAACCGTAATCATTGCTCACGCAGCTCATGTGAGACGCATCCGCTATGGCAATCGCCGGCAAGGCTTTCCGGTCATCCCGGAACCTTCCGGTCATTTCTTCCGCAAAATGCATGGCATCGCACATCGATCCCCCATTTCCGCATGAAAGCACCTTGCCACCCTGATTCATCGCATTTACAAGTAAAGTTCCGGCCTCCTGAATTCGCTTCAGGTTTTCATCGCTGCTCATAAATTGGTCTAATATTTGTTTCGCCTCGGTGAAATTATTTTTAATCCGCTCTAAACTCATTGTAAACGTTTTGTAATCCGTAATTAAATGCAAAATTATAGCAATCAAATTTAGATAATAAATAAAGTATTTTTACTTTTATGTCCAACAATTAGAATTTGAGGTATGAAAAGACTTTTATCAACTTTACTGGTAGCCCTGATAACCACCACCGTTTTTGCCCAGCAAGAGCCCGAAGCCACCTGTTTCACCAAATATGCTAAAGTATTTGAACAACGCGGTGCATTTGAAGTGGAAGACAGCACCTATACCAACGTTGTGATCACCATCAGAAAAGGCACGATGGCCGATTGCTTCTATGGCAAAGTAACCGTTAAGAATGGCAGTGTAGACATCAGCAGCCTGGCCCTCAGATTTGAGGATGATACGTATGAGCCTCTCGACTTTAGGTTCAAGTATCAAGAGAAACCCATCAAAATTGTAAACGGAATCAGCAACATCATTTTTACTGAAGAGGAAGAATTGATCAACGTCCTTTTTGTGAAAAAGATCAAACCGAAAAAGAAGAAATATGCGAAAGCCGCAGAGCCGGTATTCGATTTATAAAAATAGAGGAGTGGTTTTCACTCCTTTTTTTTGATGTGAAAAATCCGGTTTACCTCTTCGAAGCGATGCACCTTAACCGTTTTAAATACTGATTCCAGACCTTCTTCGATAGTTTTTACCTGTTCTTTGGTTTCATAATTATAAGCCACAAAATTGAACAGGATTTCCCCGTTTGCGACAAGCAGGTTATTCAGTTGCTGAAAAAACTGTTGCGAAAGGAACTCATCCGGCACCTGAATCCCCTTAAACAGGTCGACGCAGATCAGATCGTATTTCTTATTGGCCGTTTTCACATAATTCAATGCGTTACCAATAATGATGGTCAGGTTTTCATAGTGGTTCAACCCGAAGTATTTATTCCCTAAACGAATCACTTGCTCGTCAATTTCCACAGCATCAATAGCGGCATTTAATTTGAACTCCTTGTAAATGATTGAAGGAATACTTCCTGCTCCGCAACCCAGCACCAGTATATCCTGCTTCTCCCTCAGGTTTACCAGTTTCAGGGCCTGTTGGAAAACCCGGTGGAGGGATGCAAAGGAGTAATTGGCATTGGTCGAATTGAGCACATACTTCCCGTTTTGGATAGCAACCACCAATTTGTCGTTGTACTTGCTCGACGTTTCTTCTACAATGACCCGTGAAAGGTAACTCCGGTATTTGTCTACTTTTTTCAACGGTTTCTGGTTCTGCTTTTAATGGAATAGCCGATTAAGATCAGTACTGCAAAGGGAATCCAGGCGGCAAAAATGTACGGAGAAAAATAATCCCCGAGATAAAAAACCACCGCAACCAAGGTAATGAATGCCATACCGATCAATCCGATTTTTTGTGCAAGGTGAAGTTTCATCGCCTAAAGATAAAAAAAAGCCTCACGTGATCCGTGAGGCTTCCTATTTTTATCCGAATGATTACATCATACCGGGCATTCCTCCGCCCATTCCACCCATAGGTGGCATTCCGGCACCTTCTTCAACCGGTTCGTCGGTAATCACACATTCGGTAGTCAGCAGCAATGCCGCAATAGAAGCTGCATTTTCCAGCGCTACACGAGTCACTTTAGTCGGATCGATAATTCCTGCTTTGAACATGTTGGTATACTCTTCCGTTCTGGCGTTGTACCCGAAATCATCTTTTCCTTCGCGAACTTTCTGTACCACAACAGCACCTTCTCCACCTGCATTTACAATAATTTGTCTGAGTGGTTCCTCAATTGCTCTGCGTACGATGGCAATTCCGGTATCTTCATCGGCATTGGCGCCTTTTAACTTGTCAAGCGCTTTTTCAGCACGCACGAGGGCTACACCACCACCGGGAACAATTCCTTCTTCAACTGCAGCTCTGGTAGCAGACAAGGCATCATCTACCCGGTCTTTCTTTTCCTTCATTTCAACCTCAGTAGCAGCTCCTACGTAAAGTACGGCAACGCCACCTGACAGTTTTGCCAAACGTTCCTGAAGTTTTTCTTTGTCGTAATCGGATGTAGTCGTCTCAATCTGAGCTTTGATTTGGTTCACCCGTGCCTGGATGTCGGCTTTTTTACCGGCTCCGTTCACGATGGTTGTATTGTCTTTATCGATGGTGATTTTTTCGGCCGTACCCAGCATATCGACAGTAGCGTTCTCGAGCTTGAACCCTTGTTCTTCGGAGATTACCGTACCGGCAGTTAAGATGGCGATATCTTCCAACATTGCTTTTCTGCGGTCGCCGAACCCAGGTGCTTTTACAGTCGCAATTTTCAGTCCACCTCTTAGTTTGTTCACCACCAGTGTTGCCAAGGCTTCTCCCTCCACGTCTTCGGCAATAATCAGCAACGGTTTGCCGGACTGTGCTACAGGCTCCAGAACCGGCAAGAGGTCTTTCATGTTGGAGATTTTCTTATCGTACACCAAGATGTACGGATTGTCCATCTCAACAACCATCTTCTCGGCATCAGTTACAAAATAAGGAGACAGATAACCTCTGTCGAATTGCATCCCTTCCACTACATCAACGGTAGTTTCGGTACCTTTTGCTTCTTCAACGGTAATCACCCCTTCTGTTTTTACTTTCGCCATGGCTTCGGCGATCAGTGAACCGATGGTATCATCGTTGTTTGCAGAAACGGTAGCAACCTGTTTGATCTTTTCGTTGTCGTTTCCAACACTCTTGGAAATCTTTTTCAGTTCGGCTGTAACGGCTGCAACCGCTTTATCGATCCCTCTTTTAAGGTCCATCGGATTGGCTCCGGCAGCCACATTTTTCAATCCGGTTAACACGATTGACTGTGCTAAAATGGTGGCCGTGGTGGTTCCGTCACCGGCATCATCCGCCGTTTTGCTGGCTACTTCCTTCACCATTTGAGCGCCCATGTTTTCCACCGGATCACTCAATTCGATTTCTTTGGCTACAGAAACACCATCTTTCGTAACGTGAGGAGCACCGAATTTTTTATCAATGATCACGTTTCGTCCTTTAGGTCCCAGGGTTACTTTCACCGCATTAGCCAATTTATCAACACCGCTTTTCAGCTTGTCTCTTGCTTCAATATCAAAAAATATGTCTTTTGCCATTTTCTTTAAGTTTTAGAGTTAAACAATTGCGAAAATATCTGCTTCACGCATGATTAAATAATCTTTTCCTTCCACAGAAATCTCTGTTCCTGCGTATTTTCCATATAAAACCATGTCGCCTTCTTTAACAGTCATCGGCTCATCAGGTTTACCATTTCCCACGGCAACAACTTTACCTCGTTGTGGTTTTTCTTTAGCTGTGTCAGGGATAATAATTCCTCCGGCGGTTTTCTCTTCGGCCGGTGCAGCTTCAACGATTACGCGGTCTGCAAGCGGTTTAATGTGAATAGACATCGTTTAATTTTTTAAGAGTTAATAATTATTTTCGGATTGCCTTTTATCAGATTCTGTACCAATCAAAAAAACTGCATTTTTCAAGACAAATTTTCAGTTTTTAGAAAAAAAAATGTCAGCTCTAAATTCTTAAGCTGACACTTTTTCATTCATTTTATCAGAGGATTAATTTCCGCCTTCTTCATCAGGCTGATCTGTTCCGGCTCCGCCTCCCTGTCCGTCTGTTGGTAACGGCACACCGTTGTTAACCGGTGCTGTAGGAAGTGCCGCATCATCAACTTGTTGTTGCATTTTAGATGTTTTCACCTCTTCATCTCCGGCCTCCTGAGGACCCGCAGATGTTAACGCCGATGACGCGATACTCAGTACCACAATGACAATACCCATAGTCCAGGTAGCTTTTTCTAAGAAATCGGTTGTCTTACGAACTCCCATTACCTGATTATTGGTAGAGAAAGCAGAATCCAATCCGCCTTTCGGGTTCTGTACCAGAACGATCAATATTAACAGTACGCATACTATTATTACCAATACTGAAATTAAATATATCATGGTTTAAGCTTTTGTTTCAAATTTTTTATTTGGGCTGCAAAATAACTCCTTTTTTTCGGATTATTCAAACTTAATTTTTCATAAACCTTAATGGCTTCTTCCAGATTGCCCTGATCCACATGTATCATCGCCAGGGTTTCACTCACCAATCCATCGTCTTCCACACTCTTTTTGGCTAAACTTCCGGGAGAGAAAAAGTGTGCTTTATTCGGTTCAATCTTCGGATCTTCCTGAATGAACTTGTTAATGAGATCAAGATCATGTTCCTTCTTGTTTTTAGCCACGGGTTCATGCACCTCATCCCCATTGTAATGCTTCAACCAATCGGAGAAACTGTGGGGTGCAGAACTGTCAAATAAATCGATTTCTTCCAGTTCTTCATTCTTTTCTGCAGACAAATCCAGTTGCTGGGCCTCTTCTTCAGCCTCCAGCATGATGCTGGTATTGATCGCCTGTGTCAGGTATTCGCGTTCGAGTATGGCCAGTTCTTCATCGGATTCCCGGATCTTTTCTTCTTTCACATCAACCGGTTGAGCTGCAGGCTCCTGAACGGACGCTACCGGCCGCTCTGTCATAACCGGCTTTTCTTCTTCAACATCAGGTTCCTGAACGCGTTCCAGTTTATAGATGTGTTCGAACATCCGTTCCCGGTCGGATGAATACGCCGCTGCCTTTTTTAATTGCTCATCGAAAAGAATACTACTGTTCGTATTCAGGTTAATGGCATATAACAACTGAGCGGTCTGGCAATAAGGAAACTCACTGATCAGTGCCTGTACCTCCTGCCCGGAAGCCTGCATGATGGGCTCTTCCCCACTCACAAAACCTATGAATTTACTGACCTGCATTACCAATTACTCACCGCTTTATTGAAAATATCCTGGGTCAGCTGACCGTTGATATCCTTAATTAATTCATCCTCAATACTAGCAATATTTTGCGAGCTTTCATAATCGGCAAAACGGGTAAAGCTCGTTTCGAAATCCTGCTGACTGTCTTTTGTATTGGTAAATTTCACCTTCACGGTTATGGACAACCGGTTCAATGCAGCCTGATCATTCCCCTGAATGGCTACGGAAGAAATGGAATAGCCGGTAATGGCTCCGTCAAACTGCAAATCGCCGTCGCGTGTAACCAGATTCAGGTTGGTTTGGGTAATGAAAATATCTTTTAATGCTTCGGTAAAGCTCTGTGTCAGATTGGCATTGGCCAGAGGTGCATAGCTCTGGAAAGTTTTTACCGAAACCGTCTTCACGTCTTCCGGAATGGAAGCTCCGGTAAATGAGTAATTCACCTTGCAGGAGATCAGCAATAGGATTGCCGCAATAGTCGTGATATAAATGGCTTTCCGTATCAATTATCAATGTTATATTCCTTGATCTTTCGGTACAAGGTTCGTTCGGAAATACCCAGTTCCTCGGCGGCGCTTTTTCGTTTTCCATTGTATTTTGCCAGTGCTTTCACAATCATTTCCTTCTCTTTATCAGCCAGCGACAACGATTCTTCAACGACTTCTTCGTGCTCGGTGATTGGTTCTTCTTGCTTCGGAAGGATCTGTGGCTTATATACCTGATCATCATGATGTTCGTGCGGCACTTCGGTTTTATCGTAGAGTCGCTTCAAACTTCTAACCAACGTCGGATTGCCTTCCACATCCATGCTGCCTGAACCGGCATTCTGCATCAGACTGAACACCAGATTCTTCAATTCGGTCACGTCACCCTTCATATCGAACAACACTTTGTAGAGAATGTCTCTTTCCGACATATCGGAAGTATCGTTCCCTTTTACAACGGCAGGCAGGGTACTTGTCGTATCCTGAGGCAGGTACGTTGTCAGAATTTCAGGTGTAATTTCGCGGGAACTCTCAATAACGGAAACCTGTTCGGCCACATTTTTTAACTGCCGGATATTTCCTACCCAGCGGTAATTTTCAAGCAGATCTACAGCCGCAGGGGTCAGTTTAACGGGAGGCATCCTGTATTTAGTTGCAAAGTCAGAAGCAAACTTCCTGAATAATAAATGGATGTCTGCTTTACGCTCCCGCAACGCCGGCAAGTGAATCGGCACGGTATTCAACCGGTAGAATAAATCTTCCCGGAATTTTCCTTTCCGGATAGCATCAGGAATGTTCACATTGGTGGCTGCTACTATCCGTACATTGGTCTTTAACACTTTTGAAGAACCCACCTTAATGAACTCTCCGGTTTCCAGAACGCGTAGCAACCTCACCTGAGTCGTAATCGGAAGCTCCGCCACTTCATCGAGGAAGATCGTTCCCCCGTCTGCCACTTCAAAATACCCTTTACGGGAATCATGCGCCCCGGTAAAAGCGCCTTTCTCATGGCCAAAAAGCTCGGAATCAATGGTCCCTTCCGGAATCGCTCCGCAGTTTACCGCAATGTATTTGTTGTGTTTTCTGGCACTTAACTGATGGATGATTTGAGGCATCACTTCTTTCCCCACACCACTCTCTCCGGAAATAAGAACCGAAAGATCCGTTAACGCTACCTGTGCAGCAACTTCAATAGCCCGGTCGAGTGCCGGTGAAGCGCCGATAATGCCAAATCGTTGTTTAATCTGTTGTACGTCCATCTTAATTTGCAATAGGTGTACCGAATAACGTAGCTCCGGTACAATCGTGTATCTTCACCTGAACATAATCTCCGGGTTGATAATCTCCTTTCGGGAATACCACTACCGTATTCTGAGAGGTTCTGCCGGCAAGCTCTGCGTCCGATTTTTTCGACGCCTTTTCCACCAACACCTCATAGGTTCCGCCGACAAATGCTTTGTTTCGTTCCAGCGAATGTTCATTTTGCCGGTTGATGATTTCCTGCAACCTCCGGCCTTTATCTTCTTCACTTACATCGTCTTTCAATTTACGTTGAGCCAGCGTGTTTGGCCGTTCGGAATATTTAAACATGTAGGAGAAATCGTATTTCACGTAATCCATCATGGACAAGGTGTCCTGATGATCCGCTTCTGTTTCGGTACAAAAACCGGCAATGATATCAGAAGAAATGGCACAGTCGGGCACGATCCGGCGAATAGCATCAATTCGATCTTTATACCATTCCCTGCTGTATCCCCGGTTCATGACTTCGAGTACCCGGGTGCTTCCGCTTTGTACAGGCAGGTGAATGTATTTACAGATGTTGTCGTATTTCGCCATCACACTTAAGAATTCGTCAGTAATGTCTTTCGGATGTGAGGTTGAAAAACGAACACGAAGTTCAGGACTGATCAGAGCAACCTGCTCCATCAGTTGAGCAAAGTTCATGCTTTGCGCCTTCTCTTCTTCCGTTAAATTCTCATATTCTTTCTTCAGGCCTTCTTTCCCATACCATAAATAGGAATCCACATTCTGACCTAAAAGCGTGACCTCTTTATACCCTTGCTCAAACAATTCCCTGGCCTCGCTGATGATGCTTTCCGGATTCCGGCTTCTTTCCCGTCCACGGGTAAAAGGTACCACACAGAAGGTGCACATGTTATCGCAACCACGGGTGATGGAAATGAATGCGGAAACCCCGTTCCCGGACAACCGGACCGGACTAATATCGGCATAGGTTTCTTCCTTGGAGAGGATAACGTTTACTGCCTTCTTCCCTTCATCTACCTGCTTCACCAAATTGGGCAAATCGCGGTAGGCATCCGGACCAACAACAATGTCAACGAGTTTTTCTTCTTCCAGAAATTTCGATTTTAACCGTTCTGCCATACATCCCAGCACTCCGATCACCATTTCGGGTTTTTGCTGTTTTACCTTATTAAATGACTTCAGCCGGTTTCGAACGGTTTGCTCGGCCTTCTCCCGGATGGAGCAGGTGTTCACAAATACCACATCGGCCTCCTCAAGGTTCTTCGTCGTACCGTATCCTTCCTGAGTCAGAATGGATGCCACGATCTCGCTATCCGAAAAATTCATCTGGCAACCATAACTTTCGATATAAACTTTACGGCCGGCATGCTCATTACCAGCCAGCATGGTTGCTTCACCTTGCTTATCCTCTTCTATAACCTTATTCTGTGGTTCCATATCATGTGTATTGGGAAACAAAATTAGGTAATTTTTAGTACTAATGAC
>JAGQZT010000043.1 GCA_020435335.1 Flavobacteriales bacterium
GGGATTCACCTCCAATTGCTCTAAAAATATTCCGTCTTTCGTAATCTTTCCTTTAATGTTCCTGTCGGCCGAACAGCTTACTCCGATCCCCACCGGACAGGAAGCCGCGTGTCGTGGCAAACGGACCACCTTCACATCGTGTGTGAAGTATTTCCCTCCGAACTGCGCCCCGATCTGACTTTCCTGGCAGATCTGCTGCACTTTTTCTTCCCATTCCAGGTCCCGGAACGCTCTTCCTCCCGGGCTTCCGGTGGTAGGAAGTTCATCGTAATAACCTGTGGATGCCAGTTTAACCGCTTTCAGATTGGCCTCGGCAGATGTACCTCCAACTACGATGGCAAGGTGGTAAGGCGGACAGGCTGCCGTTCCCAGATCCCTGATTTTAGCACGGACAAATTCGGTTAATGACTTTTCGTTCAATAAGGCTTTGGTCTGTTGATACAAATAGGTTTTGTTAGCAGAACCTCCTCCCTTGGCCAGGAATAAGAACTTATATTCATTGCCTTGTTCGGCGTAGATGTCGATTTGTGCCGGCAGGTTACTTCCGGTATTGCGCTCATCGAACATGTTGGATGCAACCACCTGCGAATACCTCAGGTTTCTTTCCTGATAGGTTTTGTAAATGCCTTTCGACAAGTATTCGGCATCATCAACACCCGTAAACACATTCTCTCCCTTCTTGCCCATAACAATGGCCGTTCCGGTGTCCTGACAGGAAGGCAACTGCCCTTCGGCTGCGATCTCGGCATTCTTTAATAACGTATAAGCTACAAACCTGTCGTTATCCGTAGCTTCCGGATCGTCCAAAATTTTCGCAACTTTCTCCAGGTGTGCGGTTCTCAGTAAGAAGGACACATCCGTCATCGCTTGTTCAGCCATCAACTCAATCGCTTTCGGATCAACCTTCAATATGGTTCTGCCGTCAATGGTGATCTCAGAAACATACTCTTTGGAGAGTAATTTGTAGGCCGTACGGTCTTCCTTCAGCGGAAATAGCTTTTCATAATTGAATGTCGACATTTCTCGTGTTTTTTAGCGCCAAAAAAACCCCATCAAAATGATGGGGTTTTCAGGAATTAATAATATTTATATCTTTTATCCACTACGCCGAATTTGTCTTTCAGGGCATCCATCAGTCGGGATGTGTTAGACATATAGCTTTGTTGTAGCTGATCTTTAATGGCTGAATAATCCGTAGTTTCGGGAGCAGGTGTTACCGATTCTACCAACACCACAAACACACCGGTTTGTCCTTCAACAGGAGTTGCTGTCATTTGTCCTTGAGGAATAGTGGAAATTTTTCCAATAACCTGAGGCTCCTGACCCATTCCCGGAACTGCATAAGCTGCAAAATTCACATTGCCTGCACTTTCCACAATAAGGTTCAATTTTCCGGCTAGCTCTTCCAGATTCATGATTCCTTTCATTTCTTCGGTAAACATTTCCGCTTTCTTTTTCTTCTTCGCACCCAGCTCAACCTGAATAGCTACCTGGTCCATGGTTGCAATTCCGTCTTCACGAACTTCGGACACATGAGCCACGATGAATACATCATCAAACTGTTTCGGTTCGGAAACGGTTCCCTTTTCACTCTTGAAAGCCCATCGTATGATGTCTCTGGCTTCCGTTATACCCGGCAGGCTTCTGTCGCCCGCTTTAATTTCGGTAGCAACACGCTTCATGTACTCTCCGCCTTCGGTTGCTTTGGTAAATGCTTCGGAAGAATTGTTTGCCGAAAAGAATGAACTTGCTTTAGCAAATACCGCATCGAACGTTTCGTTGCTTGGTGTAATTTTTCGAACCACTTTAGCCAACTGTACTTTTCGTGATTTCTCAGCCTGAGCCTGAATTTCGATCAGGTGGAATCCAAATTGGGATTGAACGATCACCAGGTCACCTACTTTTCCGTTAAAACAAGCATCATTAAATGGTTTCACCATCATCCCTTCGGTAAACCAACCCAGATCACCGCCTTCGATAGCCGAACCGACATCTTCGGAAACTTCTTTGGCAATGGTAGCAAAATCACCACCTTTTTCAATCACCCCTTTAATGCTGTCCAACCGGGCTTCCAACAAGGTATCCGTAGGCTGCATGGTTGTTTTCAACAGGATATGACGTGCTTTTACAGAATCGGGTACCATTTTGGCATCGGTCAGTTTAGCCACCACAAAAGATCCGTTGTCTTCATAAACCGGGAACAAGGTTCCTTTCTCGGCATAAAAAGCCATGGAATCCAGTTGTGCGGGCATAGCATTCGCTCCGTAGTAATTTTCATCCAAAGGTTCCTCCGAGTTATACACTACAAAAGAAGAATCATCATCCGTAGTCTTAAACTCTTCGGCCGTACGCTCGATCCATTCTTTAGCTTCTGTAATGTCCTCCTGAGAAGGCGTTACATCAAAACGAACATATTCGATATCTCTTGAAGCATCTTGTTTGTATTCGTTCTTATGCTCCTGATAGTAGGCTTTCAACTCCTCATCCGTTACCTGGATGGTGCTGTCGTGAACGGTGTTGTACCGTTTCACCACAAATTTCACGTTGCGTTGCTCGTTCTGCTCTTTGTACGTTTGTCTGGCCATGCTGGTCGTGGCATATAACCCTTTTGCCAGCAAGGTGTTGTATTTTGTTGAGATTCGTTCTTTCTCAATTCCTTCTTCGAACAACAACCACTGGTTTCTGTTTTCTGCCGGCATGGTTTCCAGACTTTTCAGGAATTGCAATACCTGTGAAGGATTGAAAATTCCGGTATTCGGATCTGTAAAAGCCTGCTTTACCTGTGGGTGAGGGTCATTTCCCTGAACCATGTCGAAAAGCTCTTCCGGACTAACGGCAAGACCCAGCTCTGCAAACTGGCTTTCCAGCACGTATTCACGAATGATCGTGTTCCAAACCTGCTCACGGAATGATTCTCTGACTTCGGTACTGGCAGCCGTTTGATTTTGGTTTTCCCAACTGGTGATCGCTTCTTCCAATCTTCTGTCAAAATCCTGACCATCGATCATCTCTCCACCGATCTCACCAACACTGGTATCCTGACCACCGAAAAGGTTCTGAACCCCGTCAGTAGGTAATAAAAAAGCCAGCATAGCAACCCCTACGATAACCATGACCAGGGTTGACTTTTCTCTAATTTTTCCAATAACTGCCATATCTAAAAAATATTTGGGTTGCGAATATACGATTGTCTATCGACATATAAAAGCTAAAAAGTTAATAAAAAGGAATAATAAAATCAGTCTTCAAGTAGCTCTCTCACAGTAATTAACTCAATCTTGTTGTCGCTGACTTCGTCGATCACAAATTCGTAGTTCTCATCGAGGATGACTTCTCCCTTTTTCGGGATACTTTCGTGGAGGCTGATGATGTATCCGCCCAGCGTTTCGTAGTCTTCCGACTCCGGCAATTTCAGCTTGTACTGCTCTGAAATGTAGTCGATTTCA
>JAGQZT010000044.1 GCA_020435335.1 Flavobacteriales bacterium
TCGGTCATAAAAAGTATCCAAACTTCTCCTCTATCGGTACCTCCATCATCTGCACTAATGGCTCCAACAGCAATATCAGGTATCCCATCACCATTGACATCTCCAATTCCTGCTACTGCACTACCAAAGCTTCCTCCACTGTACAGGTAACCATTAAATCCACCCCTGGTGTCACTTATTTTTTGCTGGCTTTTTATGGCACCATTGCTATTCATGAAATTGATATAGATCGCACCTTTGTTTCCGCCTCCATCATCATCACTGTGCGCTCCAACCGCCATATCATCAATCCCATCTCCATCCAAATCTCCAATATTAGAAATAGATATTCCATAACCATCAGATAATCCCAATTCTCCATCCAATGGCGAAGAAGCAGCACTCTGTTTGACTATAGTGTTAATGTATGCGGTCGTCTGATGAAAATCCCGGTGAGGGTAGGTTGTATCTGCATCAAAATGAATTACATATACTTCCCCCGTAGCTCTGGATGTATCCGCGGCATTTCTAGCTCCAACTAACAAATCAATCTGCCCGTCGCCATTTCTATCACCAAACGATGAGATTCCACAACTAAAATCATCACCTCCAACTACGGTATCAACCAACAATGTGTCTGTCGTATTAACCTTATCATATGATTTAACTGTTCCATCCGTATCAAGCATTAAAAACCAAATAGCACCTCTATTTGTTCCTCCATCATCATCTCCTACGGCTGTCACGGCCAAATCAATAGTTGTATCATTGTTTAAATCACCAACCGAACAGAGGGATAATCCGAATTTATCAGAATCGTCCAACGTACCAGTAAAAGAACCCACAGTATCACTTATCTTTTGCTCTGATTTCACGTAGCCACTATCAGTCATAAAACAAATCCAGACAGCCCCTCTATCGGTTCCACCGTCATCATCGTTTGGAGCAGATATCGCTATATCAATTACTCCATCATTATCCAGGTCGCCAATGGCCTCTGCAAGCCCAAATTGATCACCAGCGGTTAACGCCCCTCCAAAGCCTCCATCCGTGGCACTTATCTTCTGGATATCCTTTAATGTACCATCATAATCTAAAAAACCTATGAAAACTGCCCCGACATTTACACCACCATCATCATCACCCTGTGTAAAAATGGCTATTTCCGGTAATCCATCTTGATTTAAATCGCCTATATTCGATACACCCGTGCCGAATAAATCTTGTGTTGCAAGCGAACCTGGCCCCCCTCCTTGTGTATTACTAATCTTTTGATATTCGAGCACCATTCCATTTGTATCTAAAAACAGAATATAAACCGCTCCTTTGAATGCGGAGACACCATCATCATCACAAGCTCCTCCTCCAACCGCAATATCAACTTTGCCATCTCCATTCAAATCTCCCAATGCAGCTATTCCAGTACCAAAGAATTTATGCCCAGTTGTAAATGAAGGGCCGTTACCAGCTGTCTCAGAAATTTTCTGTTGATCTTTTACTGTACCATCCTCATTCAACATTAGAATGTATACTGCACCACGATCTGTTGCACCATCATCATCCTTATGAGCACTGACAGCAATATCATCAATCCCATCCCAATTCACATCACCGATTACTTTCACAACCCTTCCAAACAAATCACCTTCACTAAGGGTATCTCCCGAAAAACCTCCATATATATTATTTATTTTCTGAAGAGACTGAACCGTATCGATTTGAGCGAAAATTTGGACACTCAAAAACATGGATGCTATTACAATTATTATCTTTTTCATGCTTTGTTCTTAATAAAATTCTCACTCAAAAAAGAAAAAATAAAAGGCTGCTAACCATTCTTCATTGACAGCTGCACTTGTTGTTCCTATTGAATTCGAATTAATATCCTGAATCAGATTTTGATTGACAACCTCGCCTATTTTTAAATTATTTGCATCAAAGACTTCTCCCGAGGAATTTATGCTCCCAAGTGCATCACCATTCATATCCTTAAAAACACCCGAAGAAATAGTCCCAATAACGTCATTATTGCCATCAACTATGTCTCCGTTACTTTTAAATTGCCCCATTTGGAAATTATTCATATCCCTTACTATTCCTAAAGAATCAATAGATGCTATTTGATCTCCTTTTGTATCCATTAGAGTTTGGCCTAAAGATGATTGTGTAATAAATACTAAGAGCGAGAGGATCGCTAGTTTACAGACTGACTTCATACGTTCACATAGAATTTGATTTTATTCAAATCTAAATTGAAGCCTGTGTTTTGTCAAGAAATGTTAAATCTTCCTTATTAACGGTCATGTTTTTTTCATGAACGGTCACCTTAAAACATTGATAATCTGGGCTTTAAGTATTTTTACGGATTACCTATGTATAATTACTTAGTGCACAATAAAAATCTATCCTGAAGAAGAAACACACAAAAGGCGAACGCCCCAATAATAATGGATAGGTTATTGATGTGATCATGAAAACCCAATTCGTGTTCCTTAAAATCTTTTTGAGAGAGTCTCTTAACTTCTTCCTTTCAACTTTATTCCCGGAAGGATTACTCCATGATCCCGTTACGGGGTGGCTTCAGCGAAAAAGCGCCTGCAACAATTTGCGGGCTTGAAGCGCTGCGCATAATAAAAAAAGCCCTGCTGTACAGGGCTTTTCGCTGGCGGAGAGAGAGGGATTCGAACCCCCGGTACCTTGCGGTACAACGGTTTTCAAGACCGCCGCATTCGACCACTCTGCCATCTCTCCGCTGCAAAAGTAGCAATTGATTTTAAATAGAAAATAATTTTCAGGATTTTTTGAGAAATATATGCCGTTTAGCTACCGTTCCTGAAATATTTTAAAAGAGTCTCAAGAGAATGTCGTAACTTTACAGTACTTATGAAAAAAGCTTTTTACATCCTCCTCATCCCTGCTCTACTGAGCTCGTTCTCAGCGCTTGCAGGCAACCTCAGAGCACACTTTACCTACTGTGCTTTTTCTTCTCCCGCCGAAGGCCCCTACCTGGAAACCTACCTTTCCGTGAATGCCGGATCGGCCATCTACAAAAAGAATGAAGCCGGTAACTTCCAAAGCAAAATCGAAATTACCATGCTCTTTAAACAAGGGGAAGAGATCAAGAATTTCAAGAAATATGAATTGCTTAGCCCGGAATTAACCGATTCTCTTTCTCCCCGCGTCGACTTCCTTGATCAACAACGCATCCCGTTAGCCGATGGAGACTACGACTTCGAAATCATGATCCGGGATCTGAACGCTACCGACGATGCCTTTCAATCCACCCAGCAACTGCACATCGGTTTTCCGAACGACAAAGTCGGCATCTCCGATATCGAACTGGTGGAATCCCTCCAGAAAACAACGGAAAAGAACATCACCAGCAAAAGCGGCTATGATGTGATTCCCTACACATCTGACTTCTATTCGGAAGAGTTCGAAAAAATTGCTTTCTACGCCGAGGTCTATCATACTGACTTGGTTTTAGGAAATGAAGAAGGCTTGCTCATCAATTACTTCATCGAATCGCAGGAAACCGGTTCGGTGGTTGGAAACTACCGCAGCTTCATCCGCGAAACAGCCAAACCGGTGATCGTGATCCTGAACAGCTTTTCCATCGAAAAACTGCCTTCCGGAAACTACAACCTGGGCATCGAAGTTAAAAACAAACTGAATGAAACTCTGGCCGAGAAGAAGATCTTTTTCCAGCGCAGCAACCCGGAAGCGACCCCGCTCCTCTTATCCGAAGACTACCTGAATTCTTTCGTCGCAACTATGGACAAAGCCCTGCTGGCTGAAGCTATCCGTTCCGTTGAACCAATCTCCACCGACATAGAGATCAATTTTGCACAGAATCAGTTAAAAGGCGAAGACGACGACCTGATGCGTCAGTATTTCTATAATTTTTGGTTAACCCGAAACAGTACCGATCCGGAAGCCGAATGGAAAAAATACTTCGAAAATGTAAAAATCACCAATGAATTGTTTGCCACCAGCATTAAAAAAGGATACGAAACCGATCGCGGCCGCGTGTTCCTGAAACATGGTAAACCCAACACCCGAAGAGCCGTTCCCAGTGAGCCTAATGCCTATCCTTATGAGGTTTGGCATTATTACAAGATCGGCAACTTCAGCAACAAACGTTTTGTGTTCTACAACCCCGATCTGGTTTCCAATGATTTCCCCCTGCTGCATTCCGACATGCCGGGCTATCTGTATTACCCGCAGTGGAAAGTAATGCTTCACAAAAGAACAACGCAACCGATTGACATGGATACCGAAAACGATGGAGATCACTACGGTAGCCGAGCCAATGATTATTTCAGTAACCCCAGATAATTTCTGTTTTGAGCAAAAAGATCGCTGTCGTTATTCTTAACTGGAACGGTAAGTCGTTTTTACAACAATTCCTGCCCTCCGTGGTTGAATACAGCAGCGACCTCGCCGATGTGATCGTGGCCGATAATTGCTCCACCGATGATTCCTTAGATTTCCTAAAACAAAACTACCCTGCTGTTCAGGTGATCCAACTCGAAAAAAATTATGGGTTTGCCGGGGGATACAACCGGGCTCTTCAACACATCCCGAACGAATACCACGTCCTGCTGAACTCCGACGTGGAAGTAACGCCGAACTGGCTGAAACCACTACTCCACGTGATGGAAAGCAACAACAGCATCGCTGTTTGTCAACCCAAACTAAAGGATTTTAACAATAAAAAAAGCTTCGAATATGCCGGAGCTGCCGGCGGTTTCATCGACCGGCTCGGTTACCCGTTCTGCCAGGGCCGGATCTTTAATCACCTGGAAGAAGATCACGGGCAATATGAAAAGCAACAAGAGATTTTCTGGGCTTCGGGCGCCTGCTTCTTTGTGAGAGCCGATGCTTACCGGAAAGCCGGTGGCCTCGATGAATTTTTCTTCGCCCACATGGAAGAAATTGACCTCTGCTGGAGAATGAAAAACCTGGGCTACAAGGCTGTATACGTACCCCAATCAACCGTGTATCACGTTGGTGGCGGAACGCTGAACAAAGTGAAGCCTCAAAAGACCTTCCTGAACTACCGGAACAGCTTGTTGATGCTCCATAAAAATCTGCCGAAAAACAAGCGGTTCGGTGTGATCCTGATGCGCCTGTTTCTCGACGGTGTAAGCGGCATCAAACTCATGTTAGAGGGTAAACTGAGCCATACCTTTGCCATCATCCGGGCCCATTTTGCCTTCTACAGAGCAATGAGTCAGAATAAGAAAAAACGCGGTTCGGGACAACGGGATGAACTTCCTGGAATACTTCATTTCAACCTCGTTTACCTGCATTTCATAAAAAATGTTAAAACTTTTACCGATCTGCCAAATTAATCCCCATTATCCTTGCTTTTTTGCTAAATTAATGTACATTAGCATCTTAACAACAATTTTTAATGGGAAGACCAGCAACAAAACCAACTGAACTCAGAGACGGATTTTACATCGAAGTAAGAAACAAAGGAAGCAAAAACGGCATCAGACTTAGAAGAGAATCGAGAAAGGCCATGGAAGCAGCTGTCAAAGAGTATCAACGAATGAAGGAGGTGGTTGTTCTGGGCGAATATAAAAACGGCAAACCGGTTTCCAAAAGCTAATCATTAATCTCTGCCAACTTAACCATTATCTTTTCCATCTTCTTTTTCATTTCGTAAGCCGAACAGTTGTGGTTGTTCACAATCAGCGCAAAAGCAATGTTCCTTTTATTTTTAGTGGTTACATATCCCGCATAGCTCTTCACACGCGTCATCGTTCCGCTTTTTGCCCTCACTTTTCCGGAAGCGGCCGTTCCTTTCCCTACATTCCTTAAAGTTCCCGATTTTCCGGCCACAGGCAAGGTGCTTAAAAAGATCTTGTAATTCTTACTCTCATACAACAGGGCTAAAATACCGACCAGCTGACGAGGAGTAACCGCATTAAACCGGGATAAACCGCTTCCGTCGTACACGTAAAACCCATCCGTATCCAATCCTCTGCCCTTCCAAAACTCGGTGGTTGCCTGAGTCCCCGATCCGGTATCTCCGCTACCGTACTTAAATAACCCTATCTGGTTCATGATGTGCTCGGCATACAGGTTAATACTATACATGTTGGTCATTTCGATGATAGACGACAACCTCGGTGAATAGGTCGTTTTAATGATGTGTCTTTGGGAGTCATCCTCCACGCCTTCTTCGTTTTTCAGCTTGCGGATGGTGGTAGCAGAACGGGCGATCTTCATCCCATTCATTCGCAGTTCCATATCAAGTTCAAATGCCGCCAGATACGCCGGATCGGGAATGGATCCGCGAACACTGAACTCCTCCTGGTTAACCGGAATTCCGCCCTTAATGACCCGCTTCTGCTGATATGGTCCTCCAAGGATGTACGACTCATCGTCGTCTGTAATCATTCCCTTTACGTAGTTATCGATCGTCATATCCGGAATGTACGGATTCACACAGGAAATCACCGTTGTATCTCCCTTTTTACCTGACTGAAGGGTCAACTCACACATGTTCTCATGGATCGACAAACCGCAAGGCCCGGCTCCGTAATAATTTCCCAAATCCCCCCAAATCCAGGTGGATGGAATCATCTGCTCATTAAAAATCGTTGCATCACCGATCACCCGGCCATCTATGGAATCGATTCCCTGTTGGCGAACTTCTTCGGCCCAGTTACCGATCAAATCACCATAATGGCTGTCAAACTTGGGAGAACCCAAACACGGATCTCCCCCGCCGACAATATAGATGTTCCCATGGAGCACACAATTGGTATCGATCTCTCCCGAATACTTCAGGAAGGTGGAAAAGCGTTTCCCGGAACCCATCATCTCTAATGCAGTAGCGGTAGTTACCAACTTCATTGTAGATGCCGGAACCAATGTTTTGTTGGAACTGATTCCCGAGATGATCTTATTGGAATCGAGATCGAGCGCATAAAACCCTACGGAAGCGTTTTTGAGGTCGTCATCGGCCACCAGTACCTGAATCGCATCCCGAAGCGCCTTAACCGTTTGGGCCTGAATCAGCGAACTACTCCAGCAGGCTATGATCAGTAACCATTTTTTCATCAATTCTGCATGGTTTTGGTGGAATACGTATAGGCCAGTTCCAGCTTCTTAAAACGCTCTTCATCAATAATGGAGCAACCGGACTGTAAGAGTTCGAACACTTCCTGTTCCCTTTCTTTGAAGTAAGCCTTGGTCGTCCTGAAAATATTAAGATCGGCCTGAATATCGGTTAACACATCCTTCATGAAATCAATGGAATCATTCGCTGTGGATATACCGATCAGCACCATTTCGTTCGGATCGCACCTGAAGGCTTTAATGTCTTTAGAAGTAATGTGCTCAAGGTATTTGATGTTTTTCAACGCTTTATCCAGAACGATGTCGCTGAAGAGTTCAACCAGATGCTGCACCCTTTCATCGCCCTTGCGGTTGAGTTCTTCCCACTCTTCCGTATACACGTTGTTGGAGATTAAAAAATGTTTAAACTCCGTCTCCAGCTCTTTTAATTCCTCGATCGTTAAACACCGGTACTTCATCTTTTTTTTCTTAAAAATATGGAATAAATATGAAAGCGACATCCATGGAGTAAAATTAAGTTGAACAGACCATTGGTCAAAAATAATAAGCCATGAAAAAATTAATTGCACTCTTATTAATCGTTTCCACGGGAACCAGTTTTGCTGCGGCCGACGAAGTAACCGTTTCTTCAAAAGTAAACCATGTAACCGTTTTCCTGAACGGCGCTCAGGTTTTCAGAAAAGCAAAAGTAACCCTGAAAAAAGGAATCAGCGAGATCGTATTCGACAGCATTTCTTCCGGGATCGATGCCAACAGCATTCAGGTAAAAGGAAAAGGAAACTACATCATTCTGGACACCAAATACAAAGTTGTTCATCCCAATGCAAACCCTACTCCTCCCGAGATTCCTCAAGAAATCCTGGCTAAGATCCGAATGATCACCGACTCGTTGGATATGATCAATTTTGATCTGGAGGAAGTCCGATATAAAAAGGATGTCCTTGAACTGGAAAAACAATTGCTCACCGGAAACAAAAGCATGAAAAGCGATTCGTTAGCCTTGCTAAAAGATGCGCTGAGCTTTTACCGGGAAAAGTACAACGACATCAACGCGACGTTAATTGCCGTAAAAAAACAAGAATATCTCCTGAATAAGAAAAAAACCGGCATCGAAAAACGGCTGAATAAGATCCATGAAAACAACAATAAAAAATACCTGGCCAAGGCGGCTTATCCGAAATATCAGATTGTTGTAACTGTTTCGGCTGATGCCCCTGCCTACGGCTCTTTAGATGTAAACTACCTCGTAACCAATGCATCCTGGAGTCCGAAGTATGATTTGAGAGCGGACGGCGTAAACTCGCCGGTAGAATTGACCTACAAGGCCAATGTGTATCAAAATTCGGGAGAGAACTGGGACGATGTATTGCTGACCTTGTCTACCAATAATCCCTACAAAAGCAAAGTAAAACCGATCTTACCCGTTTGGTACCTGAATTATTACAACCCGACCGTAAACTATAAAAGGAGGTATAACGATGATTACCAGTTAGGCCGTGCCGCCCAACCTCTGAAAAGTACAGAAATGGAGATGCTGTCGGACAAAGAAGAAGACCTGGATCCGGCCCAAACCTCTGCCTACTATGCCAGCATGAACGAGAATATGACTAACATTGAATTCAGCCTGTCCATTCCTTACAGCATTCCTTCGGACGGACAAAACCACCTGGTAGCTATTAAGAACGAGCAACTGGATGCCAAATACCAATACTACATGGTTCCGAAGCTAGATAAAGATGCCTTCCTGGTAGCTGATGTCAGAGGCTTTGAAGAGCTGAACCTGTTGCCTGCCGAGGCAAACGTGTATTTCGAAGGAACGTATATCGGCAACACCATGCTGAATCCGAACGTAACCGGAGATTCTCTGGCCATTACCTTAGGTCGTGACGAACGGTTATCCATTAACCGAAAACTGCTGAAGCAGGAAGAGAAGGAAAAATTCCTGGGTGACAGCAAGATCAAGTATTTCACATACGAGTTAACCGTGAAGAACAACCGGATCAACGATGTCGACATCATCATCGAAGATCAGATTCCGATGTCAACCCTCGACGACATTAAAGTCGGGTTGTTATCTTCAGAAAAAGCCAAGTACGTGGAAGGAACCGGTATGCTGACCTGGAGCTTCAAACTCCCTGCCAAGGAGAATAAGACCATGAAATTCAAATATTCGGTCCAATACGACAAAGACAAACAACTGGCATTGAACTAAGAAAAAAGGCAGCGATACCGCTGCCTTTTCTTTTTACCTTAACCGGATCATTCATTCTTGTAGTCTGCCGGATCCGTTTCCAGTACTTCCGTTTCACTTAAATCTTTATCGGTAATCTTGCTGTCGTCGAAATCAGCATTCGGATTCTGCTGTTTCATTTCTTTTTCCAATTCGTCGTCACCGACACTTTCTCCGATCAGCTTAGTTTCCTCATCATTGAATTCCAACGTTCTGTCGTAGGTACTTTTATTGGCCCGAATAGCCAGAAAAGCATGTTTCCGTGCCACACGAGTATGCAGTATGGCCCGGTTTGCTTTACCGTTCTTCAGTAAATGTTTGGCATAACGCTGGTGGTGAATCGCTTTGGAGAGGTCACCGGTATAGTTCTTTCCCTTCTTAACAGCACCGTGCGCCAGAGCGATGGCCTTGTTTGTTCTTTTCATGGCTTTATATGCATGTGCCATATTCATTTCGTGATTCTTAGCCATGGCGGCTTTTTGGTGTTGTACAGCATGCTTCTTAGCGGCAGGATGCTTGGCCGGATGTTGTGCCTGAACGCTAACTACCATTAGCATGGAGAATAAAGCGGCAAATAATTTTACTTTCATAACATTGGTTTTTTAAATTTGTAATCGATCGTACCTGTTTGACCAAATTTAATCAAATAGGTTTAATTGCATTTTAACGACTTGACCAAATCTTTAAAAAAATCCTTGTGGAAGGCATTTACAGCTCTGGATGCCCGTCTGAAATTTCCAAACCTGAATCCGGGAAAGATTGGGATTCAGCTGGGGTTTGATATGGCTTATCCGGTTACTTCCGACCTTTTTACCATGCATAAAAGGGTTTTCCCCGGAGGAAAGGTAATCGGCATTGATCCCGACCCGAATAACCATGCCGTTGCCAGAAAAATCATAGCACATCAGGGCCTAAACATTGATCTGATCCAGTTGGGGACTTATTCCGAACAGGGAAAAAGTACATTCCTACTGGGAAGTAAAAGCAGCTGGAATCAACTGGGGATCGTTCCTAAGGATACCACCGTTGAGTTCCGGAATGAGTCCATCGAGGTGAAAATTGACACCCTCGACCACATCCTGAATGAACTTCATATCGACAAACAGCAGATCGGTCACATCAACATGACCATTAACGGTGCCGAGTATGCTACCCTGTTGGGAGCGGGCTCTCTCCTATCCGAAATCGATGACCTGTCGCTTACGGTTATTGCCGGACGATATGATGAAAGCGGAACCATTGCCGGGAAGCCGGACTATGAGATGATCATCCCTATCTTAAAATCACATGGATTTCAGGTCAAATTCAGGCGAATGCACCAGTTGTTCTGGTGGGGTTTTGTTACCAGGCTGCTCATGAACAGGCGCTGGATTTACGGAAAGCAGAATTTCGGGGTGATCATGGCCTGCAAAGGCAAGCACCGGATCAAATGGTATCAGTCCTTTTCCTGAGCGATTTTTCCAATCAGGTCGATCACTTCCCGCTCAATGATATCGCGCACTCTGGCAAAATCTTCAGGCTCCATGTGTTTCGGGTCGGGCAATCCCCAATCTTCCCGGTGAACGGCATCCAGCATCGGGCATTCATCACCACAGCCCATGGTAATGGCATACTCCCATTTTACCTGAGGTAGCTCGTCCAGACCGAACGATTTGTGCCGACTCAGGTCGTACCCCACTTCTTTCATGCTGGCAATGGCTTTCGGATTCACTACTCCCGATGGCCGCGAACCGGAGCTGTAGACTTCCACGATCCCATTTCCATGCATTTTCCCAAAGGCTTCTGCCATTTGGCTACGGCAGGAATTCTCTACACAAACAAATACAATCTTTTTCATGTCATTTCAATTTTTCAAGAGTATAAACAACACTCACCGCCAACAAGGCCCCCAGAACCGTTGCTGTTAGGTAAACCCATAAATGCTCCGTATGGCCGGAAACCAATGCCGGTCCGAGCGACCTGGCCGGATTCATGGACGCCCCGCAGATTGGTCCCGCAAACATAGCTTCTAGTCCTACGGTTGCTCCGACAGCAGCACCTGCCATAATCCCTTTTTCCTTGGCTTTGGAAGACACATGGAGAATGACGTACATTAACAAGAAGGTCAGGAACAGCTCGAATACGAAGGCCTGCTGCCAATCGTTGGCCGGGAGACTGGCTCCCAGTGTAGGGTTAGCACTAAACAAGGCTTTTAAACTCAAAGAAGCCAGTAATGCTCCTGAAACCTGAGCAAGTATATAGGGAAAAACCTGTTTACCCGGAAATCGTTTGGCAAACCAAAAGCCAAGCGTAACAGCCGGATTCATGTGTGCTCCGCTAACATCACCTATGGTATAGACCAGCACCATAATGATGAGTCCCCACGACATGGCCACTCCCACATGGGAAATCACCCCTTCCATTTCCTGGTTGATGACCATGGCCCCGCAGCCAACGAACACCATAATGAAAGTTCCGATGAGTTCGGTCAGGTACTTTTTCATGTTAACAACAATTGGATTCCGGAGAGCAGCAAGATGTTGTTTTATTCAGATCGGACAAACGAACATGCTTTTTAGGCTGATCTACGCCACATTTATCCTTAGCCAGGCAGTCGGTGAATTTGTTTTGCAACCGGAATACTCCCCGGTCAAAACTCAGATCATATTTACCGATGGTCGCTCCCTGATGTTCCACTTCGATCTCGGCATCGTTAATTCCCAATTGTTCTTCGGACAAACGAATGATGTCGAGCAGTTTCCCGGGAGCCAGACGATGTTCTATGTCTTCTGCCACCCACAACTGAAAATTAACGACTGCTTCGTCGCGAATCGTTCCGCCGCAATCGATGAAGTGCTTGTTTACCTTTCCGATTTCCGTTACATGAAAATGAGCGGGAACCTGCATGCCTTCAGGCAGGAGGAAAACCAATTCGGAAACCTGGTTTAATGCTGTTTTAAATTCGGATAGTTTCATAGTATAAGGTATTAGCAGCAGGAGTCTGACTGACAACTGATGTTCTGATTAAAAAATTCATTGAATAAGGAATTGATCTTGTTCCAGGCAGCCGGATCGATGCAATAACACATGGACGTACCTTCAACGCTTCCCTGAATGATACCCACCTCTTTTAAAGCCTTCAAGTGCTGACTAACGGTAGCTTGTGCCAGGCCGAGTTCTTTGACCAATTCATTGTTAATACAGGTGGCCGATTTAATGATGTGCTGCAGGATGGCAATACGAGCCGGATGAGCAATTGCTTTAGCCATTGCTGCCAACTCATTTTGTTCCTGAGTGAATAAATCTGTTTTTGACAACCCCATTCATCGCAATATTACGATAAATAGTTTGATCATTTAAAAATAAGCCGCTATTTTTTGAATAAAATCCTCGGGAGCCTGTCTGGGCCGGCCGGTTTCCATGTTCACAAAAACCAATGTGGTAGAGGCTTCGTTCAGCAAATCCTCACCTCTGTAACATTGGTAATCGAACTTAATGCGGGCACCGGGCATTTCGGAAATGGTCGTAAAGATAACGATCTCATCATCGTAGAAAGCCGGTTTGTAGAACTTCACCTGGTAATCGAGCACAGGAAGTGCTATGCCTTCATCTTCCATTTGACGATAGCTGAATCCGATCTTTTTAATCGCTTCTACCCTGGCCACTTCGAAGAACGTAGCATAGTTTCCATAGTAACAGTACCCCATACGATCGGTCTCGCCATACCTTACCCTGACTTTAGATTCTGATTTGAACATAACTTTACCTTAATTTAATAGATATCCGTTTTCAAATTTCTAACTTTGAGGGAGAATATCGACAAGGATTTGAAGAAACTATTCACATACTTATTAATAGGTATAACGCTTGCCTTCTGGAGCTGTCAATCTACGGTAAAATACGTAGATGGATTCTCGAGTCTTTCCATGGACTCCACCCGGGTTGAACAGGACGCCGCACTGCAATTGATTGCTCCCTACAAAACAGAACTGGACGCCGAGATGAACGAGGTATTGGTGCTTGCTGCCGAAGAGTTTCCCAAAGAGAAAGGAAAAGCACAGACCAAATTGGGTAACCTCGTGGCCGATCTGAGTCTGGAGGTCGCACAAGGCATGTATAAAGATGAGATCGATTTTTGCCTATTGAACTTCGGCGGACTAAGAACCTCTTTACCTCAGGGTGAGATCACACGAGGGAAGATCTATGAACTCATGCCTTTTGAGAACGAGCTGGTTGTTCTAACCATAAAAAAAGACAGTTTAGAAAGCCTGATCAGGTATCTAAGAAATGTAGGCGGGCAACCGATATCAGGAAACCTCCAGCTTCATTTCGATAAAAACAGGAAAACCATTACTCAGACCAAGGACACAAGCATCGTTCAGTCAACTGATTCCGTACATTATAACACTACCGGAAATCCTGACGAGTTTATTGTACTTACTTCTGATTACCTGGCTCAGGGTGGTGACCACATGATTTTCTTTGGTAATCCGGTAAAATCTGAAAAGATCGGCATCAAACTAAGAGACGCCATTATACTGTATTGTAAAATACAACAGCAACAAGGAAAACAATTAACAGGAACACTCGACAACCGAATTGTATTTGAGAAATGAGTAGCCGACGAACATTCATCAAACAACTGGCCTTAGGCGGTGGTGGTCTCGCTTCCATGACGCTCCTGCCTCTACGTAGTTTTGCGTACCCGAAAAAGAACTACACCAAGCTGACCATCCTGCACACCAACGATGTTCACAGTCACATCGAACCCTTTCCTGTTAACGACCCCAAGTACCCCGGACTGGGTGGTGCAGCCCGCAGAGCATCCGTGATTCAACAGATCCGAAACGAAGAACAAAACGTACTCCTGCTCGATGCCGGCGATATTTTTCAGGGTACACCTTACTTCAACCTGTATGGCGGAGAGATCGATTTTAAGTTGATGAGCCTGATGCAATACGATGCGGCCACCATCGGCAACCACGATTTTGACAACGGTATTGAAGGACTCGAAAAGATGCTGCCTCATGCCAACTTCCCTTTCATCAACAGCAACTATGATTTCAGCAACACCGTGATGCACGGCAAAACACTTCCACACAAAATCTTTGATAAAGACGGCATCAAGGTTGGCGTTTTTGGAGTTGGTGTCGAACTGGAAGGATTGGTCAGCAAAGACCTATATCAGGAAACCATCTACAATGATCCTGTCGAAGCCGCCGGAAAACAAGCCACATTCCTGAAAGAAGAAGAAAAGTGCGATCTGGTAATCTGCCTTTCCCATTTAGGCTACTCCTACAAAACCAGAAAGGTTTCCGACCTGATTCTAGCTGAGCAAACCAGCCACATCGACCTGATCATTGGCGGACATACCCATACGTTTTTAGATACCCCAACCAAGGTGAAAAATCAATCCGGAAAAGTAACATTGATCAATCAGGTGGGCTGGGCAGGCATTAATTTAGGACGGATTGACTTCTATGTTTCTACGGATAAAACCAACTACTCCTTTAGTTCCGAGCGAATTACACTGACACAAAAAACTTTTTAAAAAAACAATAGCGAAAAAGTTTTTTTTTTCACTTTTTTATTCAAATATTTGTTAGAGTTAAACAATGGCAAGGCTTTCAGGCAGAAAGCGCTGATTTTAAGGAAGTTAAAAAGAGTATAACGCTCTATTTTTTTTTCAACAAGGTAACCTTAAAATCTGCTGTTAATTTTTGAAAAAAATTATTTTTTTTTAACACTTAAAACGAACTTTTACAGATGCAGAAGGACTTTAATTTAGTTTGGGATAATTGTCTTCAGGTGATTAAAGACAACGTTAGTTTACAAAGCTACAAAACCTGGTTTGAGCCAATTAAACCCATTAAACTGAAAAACAACGTCCTTACCATCCAGGTTCCGAGTCAGTTTTTCTACGAATGGCTAGAAGAACATTACGTAAGTATCCTCAAGAAAACCATCAAAAAAGAATTGGGTCCAGAAGGTCGCCTCGAGTACAGTATTGTCATGGAGAGCAACCAAAGCACCACCAAACCATACACCGTTAAGATTCCGGCGACCAACAGACAAGCCTTAAAAAACAAGCCTGTTAACATGCCGATTGATTTAAATCAGGACAAATCGATCCGTAATCCGTTTATTATTCCCGGGTTAAAAAAGATCAATGTGGATTCTCAACTGAACCCGAATTACTCCTTCAGTAATTTCGTTGAAGGCGACTGTAACCGTTTGGCCCGATCTGCGGGTTTTGCCGTAGCCAAAAATCCGGGCGGAACTGCTTTTAACCCGCTACTGATCTACGGTGGTGTCGGTTTAGGAAAAACACACCTGGCACACGCCATCGGTATCGACGTGAAAAACCGCTTCCCGAATAAGACCGTACTTTATGTTTCTTCCGAGAAGTTCACACACCAATTCATCGATGCCGTAAGAAACAACGAACAAAACGATTTCATCCACTTCTATCAAATGATCGATGTGCTGATCATAGACGACGTTCAATTCTTTGGTGGAAAACCGAAGACTCAGGATGTTTTCTTCCATATTTTCAACCACTTACACCAATCCGGCAAACAAATCATCCTAACGGCAGATAAACCGCCTGTAGAGATCGTTGGCATGGAACAACGCCTGCTTTCCCGTTTCAAATGGGGATTAGCCGCCGACCTGCAAGCCCCGGACCTGGAAACCAGAATCGCAATTCTGGAAAAGAAAATGTACCAGGAAGGCCTCGAATTACCGAAAGACGTGGTAGAATACATCGGATACAGCATCACCACCAACATCAGAGAACTGGAAGGTGCCCTGATCTCCATCTTAGCTCAGGCGTCATTAAACAAAAAAGCAGTAAACCTTGACCTTGCCCGCCAGATGGTGGATAAGTTCGTGAAGAATACCGCCAAAGAAGTTTCCATCGATTACATCCAGAAAGTGGTTTGCGATTATTTCGACATGCCTATTGACACCCTGAAATCCAAGACCAGAAAACGTGAAGTGGTTCAGGCCCGTCAGATTGCCATGTATTTCTCGAAACAAATGACTAAATCAAGCCTGGCCACCATCGGTATGCATTGCGGAGGAAAAGACCACGCAACTGTACTTCACGCTTGTAAAACGGTAAACAACCTCATGGAAACGGACAAACGATTCCGAGGTTATATTGACGACCTGAAGAAAAAAATTAGTTTACAATAATTCTTTGCAATTTCATTGCACTAACTAAACAGGAATCATTGATTACATTTGATTCCTGTTTTTATTTTATGAGCTTTTTAAACAAGAAAAAAGAAACCCCGTTTCACTACAAACCGATTAACCGTAAAGGACAGAGCTTAATCGGTTATTCCCTGGTGGCTATCATTATCCTGACGATCATTTATATTTTAAGTTTTTACCTATGACAAAAGTGTTATTCGTATGCCTTGGCAACATCTGCCGATCAGCCATGGCTGAAGGCCTGCTCCGGCATAAAGCCGATCAGCTCGGACTTGATCTGGAGATCGATTCGGCGGGAACCTCCTCCTACCACATCGGTGAAGCTCCCGACAAACGCATGCAGCAAAAAGCCCTCGAACATGGTATCGACATCGGCAGGCAACGGGCCAGGCAATTCCAGGTCGCTGATTTTGACGCTTTCGACTACATCTTTGCCATGGACACCTCCAATAAAACCAACATCCTCCAACTGGCCCGATCGGCAGATGATGCCCGTAAAGTGGATCTTTTTCTCAATCAAAGTCACCCCAACCTGAACCGGAGCGTTCCCGATCCCTATTACGGCGGAGAAGCTGGTTTTGAAGAAGTTTACCAACTCCTGCATGAAGCCTGTGATCATTTTATCGAGCAATTATGACCTCCGGAAAATTATACCTCTTACCCGTTACGCTGGGTGAAACCGAAATCAATCAGGTGATTCCGGCCTATAACCTGGAAATAATCCATGAAATTGATGTCTATATCGTTGAAAACATCAAATCTGCCCGGAGATTCCTAAAAAAAGCTGGCATTCAAAAAGCCATTGATGAGCTCACCTTCCTCGAACTGAATAAAAGAACGGATGATTATGAGTTGTACAGCTACCTGAAACCGCTTCAGGAAGGTAAAAACGTGGGCATTTTGTCAGAAGCTGGTTGCCCCGGTGTTGCCGATCCTGGAGCAGACATGGTTGATCTGGCGCAGCAAAAGGGAATTACCGTTGTTCCGCTCGTCGGGCCATCTTCCATACTCCTGGCATTAATGGCAAGCGGCATGAACGGCCAAAGCTTTACGTTTCATGGCTACCTCCCGAAAGACCAGAAAGACCGGATCCGCAAACTCAAGGAACTGGAACAGGCTGTTCGTTCAAAAAAACAAACCCAACTTTTTATAGAAACTCCGTTTCGAAATAATCACCTGTTTCAGGATATGCTCCAACACTGCAGCCCGAATACCAAACTGTGCGTGGCTGTTGACATTACGCTTTCTACGGAAATGATTCAAACCAAAACGATTGACGCCTGGAAAAAGGTGAAGATGGACCTGCATAAGCGGCCCTGCCTTTTTATTATCGGTTAGTCTTTCTTGGAATTTTTCTTGGCGTCTTTGGCGTACTTCACATCGAAATTGAATGCTCCTTCATTCTTTTTGTATTCGATCAGAGCAGATGGAAAATCATCTTCTTCATCGCCGTGGCGGGCTTTTACCAGTTCCATCATGAATTGGAAGGGTTCCGCACCCTTATCGCCTTCAAAGGTTGAAATCGCAATGCGCTTGGTCTCAAATCCTTCTTTTACTAATTCCAGGGTGTAATATTTTTCCAACTGGAGATCGTACTCGAATTTCTTGGACCAGTTTTGAGAGGAAACTCGCTCATTGGCACAGTATAAATTGACGGTAACGTCTTTAATTCCTTTTTCTTCTTCATCAACTAAATATCCCATGAAACTAACCTGGGAAAATGCAGCAATCGAGGAAAAAACGAATAATACGGATAATATCGTTCTCATAGCTTTTAGTTTAGTCTGCTGCTTATACGCAATTAATCATCAAAGGTTACACATTACAAAAAAAAGCCCTGGCAAATGCCAGGGCCTCTTGTTTTTATCCTCCGAAGTCATCGAATCGGATGTTCTCATCCGGGATTCCGAAATCTTCTCCCATCTTCTGAACAGCTTTGTTCATCAATGGCGGACCACAGAAATACAATTCAATTTCTTCCGGTTCGTCGTGTTTGCTCAGGTACTGGTCGATCACCACCTGGTGAATGAATCCGACAAATCCATCGCCTTCACGATCATGAATATCTTTCATTTCTTTCCAGTTATCTTCCGGCAGGGGCTCTGAAAGGGCCATGAAGAAACGGAAATTCGGGAAGTCTTTTTCCAAATCACGGAAATAGTGAATGTAGAATAACTCACCTCTGGATCGTCCACCGTACCAGTAAGTTACTTTCCGGCCTGTTTTCAAGGTCTTGAACAATTCATACAGGTGAGAACGCATCGGAGCCATACCTGCTCCACCTCCAACATACATCATTTCGGCATCGGACTCATTGATGAAGAATTCACCGTAAGGCCCTGAAATAATCGCTTTATCACCTACTTTCAGGTTAAAAATGTATGAAGATGCGATACCAGGATTAACATCCATCCAGTTGTTTTTTGCACGATCCCATGGCGGAGTAGCCACACGAACATTCAACATCACTCTTCTTCCTTCTGCAGGGTAAGAAGCCATGGAGTAAGCACGAACAACTTCTTCGTCGTTCTTCATCACCAATGGCCATAAGTTGAACTTATCCCACTCTGCTCTAAACTTATCCGGTTGTCCCGGGTGATCTTGCGGATGTGCTTCGATGTCCATATCAGCATATTTCACCGTACATGGTGGAATCTTGATCTGAATGTAACCACCGGCTTTGTAATCCATATCTTCCGGGATTTCTACAATAAACTCTTTAATGAAGGTCGCCACGTTGTAATTCGAAACAACGGTCGCTTCCCATTCTTTGATCCCCAGCACTTCTTCTTCAATATGGATTTCCATATCTTCTTTCACCTTCACCTGACAACCTAAACGCCAATTATCGGCAATCTGTTTTCTACTAAAGTTCGGCGCTTCAGTGGGTAAAATACTTCCTCCTCCCTTGTGCACCTGACAGGTACACTGGATACAGGTTCCTCCTCCACCACAAGCGGAAGGCAAAAAGATACCGGCATCACCCAGCGTTGATAGCAAGGTTCCTCCTCCATCTACTTCAATAACACGTTCTCCGTGGTTGATGTCGATCTTAATCTTTCCTGATGGCATTAACTTCGCTTTGGCAAACAACAGCACAGAAGTCAAAGCCAGCACAACGGCCAGGAAAACGATTATTGTGATAATGATTACACTAATGTCCATAGTATCTATCTTAAATAATTATTAAAGTTCAAATCCTAAAAATCCTAAGAAGGCCAATCCCATTAATCCGGTCAGGATAAAAGCCATACCTACTCCTTTTAGCGGTGCAGGAACATGAGAATACTTAATTTTCTCACGAATGGCAGCAATCAGAACAATGGCGATAAACCATCCGAATCCTGATCCTAATCCGTAAACCGTTGCCTGTCCTACGTTAGCAAATTGTTTTTGCTGCATGAATAATGCTCCACCCAAGATTGCACAGTTTACAGCGATCAACGGCAAGAAGATCCCTAAGGCTCCATATAAAGCCGGAGAGAATTTCTCAACCAGCATTTCTACCAGCTGTACGATCGATGCAATTACGGCGATGAACATGATGAAACTCAGGAAGCTTAAATCCATGGTCGCATACTCTTCGCCCATCCAGCTCAATGCTCCTTCTTTCAGCACAAAAGTTTCCAGCAGGTAGTTGATCGGAATAGTCACCAACAAGACGAAGATTACGGCAGATCCCAATCCCACGGCTGTTTTTACTGTTTTAGAAACGGCTAAGTATGAACACATTCCAAAGAAGAATGTGAAGATCATGTTGTCAATAAAGGCGCTTCTGATGAATATATTTATGTACTCCATATCTCTGTTTATTAAGCTTCAATTAATTCTGGATTTCTGAATTTCTGTACCCAAATGTAGATGGCTACGATGATCAATGATGATGGTGGCAACAAGAACAATCCGTTATCCATGTAACCGGCCGTATACATGGCCTCAGGAATGATGGTCAGTTTACCGATTCCCGGGAAAGTTAATGTTCCTGATCCCAACAATTCTTTAAAGAAAGCAACGATCACCAATACCAATCCATATCCTAATCCGTTTCCGATACCATCGAGGATTGATGGCCAGGGCTTGTTACCTAAAGCAAATGCTTCCAGACGCCCCATGATGATACAGTTCGTAATGATCAATCCCACGAATACAGATAACTGCTTCGACACGTCGTACACGAAGGCTTTCAACACCTGGTCTACCACAATTACCAACGAGGCCACAACCACCAGCTGTACGATGATCCGGATTCGGCCCGGAATCAGGTTACGCATCATGGAAATAAGCATGTTTCCGAAGAACAATACGAAGGTTACCGCGATAGACATCACAATGGCATTGTCCATCTGCACGGTTACCGCTAAGGCAGAACAAATTCCCAATACCTGGATGGTTACCGGGTTGATCTTGTTTAACGGATCCGTAATTAGTTTCTTATTCTTCTTGGAGAATAAGGGTTCCGATTTTTTAACTTCTTCACTCATAGTATACAGTTATATGATGATTACAATCCTTTATTGGTACTAAAGAAATTATAATACACAGCTAAATTTCTTGTTAACATTTCATCTACACCTACTCCGGTAAACGTAGCTCCACTGATTCCATCTACCTGATGGCTATTCAGCTCGTTTCCTGGCTTCAACACTTTGATCGGGGCATAAGCTCCGCCCTCTTCGATGGTTTTGCCTTTAAATTGAACCTGAAACCATTCCTCGGCAATTTTAGACCCTAAACCTGGTGTCTCTCCTTTGTGATCGAACACGGATCCTGAAACGGTGATCGCATCCTCACTCAAACCGATGTATCCCCAGATATCATCCCAAAGTCCTTTACCACTGGCTGAAACCACGTAATATTTCTTTCCATTGTTCTCACAAACGAAAACCGGAAAATGAATGTTCGGTGAAGCGGCCATCTCAGCATCAATCTTCGCATCGTCGCCTTTGTACTGGCTCATGATCGGCTTCACATACATGGAATATTCTTTTCTCAGGTCAATGTTAAAGGCATCGAGTTTATCCTGCGGATCAATCGCTTCATCAGCCGATTTATCACTCAATATCTCACCTTTATAATTGATCGTGATTCTGCGTTTCACGTAATCGTTGAATACTTTACCTGCATCATCACGTGCAATGCCGTTGGTCTCATCGATGCCGATGGCCTGAAGGATGTTTTGCATCTTTTCATTGGTGATGTTCGCTTTTTGCTGGGGCTTCAGGCTCATGGAAATGAAAGCCAGGAAACCACCCACAATCACTACCATAACCGTAGCAAACACGACGGTATATACGTTACTATCTCTATTAATAGCCATAATTATGCGGTTTTAACTCTTTTTAATCTCTTTTTAATATTGCCGTTTACCACCACGTGGTCGATCAGTGGTGCACACACGTTACCAATCAGGATCGCCAGCATGACTCCTTCCGGATATGCGGGATTCGCTACCCTGATCAATATCGCCAGAATACCGATTAAGATTCCGTAAACGATTTTACCTTTCGACGTTTGAGCAGCCGTAACAGGATCAGTAGCCATAAACACGGCACCGAATGCAAATCCTCCCAACATCAGTTGATGTAAAGCAGGAACTGCCAGGTAAGATCCCGGTTCTCCGACTTGATTAAAGATCCACCCCATCAGGAAACCTCCTACGAACATGGACAACATGATGCGTAAGCTTCCGATTCCGGATGCTACCAGCAATAAAGCTCCTAATCCAATCGCGATCACAGAAGTTTCTCCGATCGACCCGGGAATGAACCCGATAATGGAATCCATCAGGCTTGGAATCGCATCCACCCCGCCTTCTACAGCGTTACCAAGTGGTGTGGCTCCTGAGAATCCGTCAACCAACTGCTGACCGCTCTCCAGATTGGTATCAACCCAAACCTGATTACCTGACATTTTAGTCGGATAAGCAAAGAATAAGAATGCTCTGGTTACCAAAGCCACATTCAGCACGTTCATTCCGGTTCCCCCGAACACCTCTTTTCCGACAACCACGGCAAAAATAGTTGCAACAGCCACCATCCACAACGGAATACCAACGGGCATGATCAAAGGGATCAACATCCCGGTTACCAGGAATCCTTCGTGAATCGCATGTTTCTTCACGGTAGCGAATATAAATTCAACTCCCAAACCGGCTGCGTAAGACACAATAACCAACGGCAACACCTTCATGGCTCCGAACAGGAATTTATCCATGAACATATCGCAAACATGATTGGCACCTGATACCAAACCGGTTGCTAAAAAATGCTGGTGACCAACATTATACATCCCAAACAGTAAACAAGGGATCAACGCCATCACCACTACGATCATGGTTCGTTTCAAATCCACACTGTCTCTGATATGCACGCCGTTCTTGTTGGTATGACCGGGCACAAAGAAAAAAGTATACGTACCATCCCAAATCGTATAAAGTAACGGGAATTTCCCGTCCTTTTTGGGCTTGGTTTTTTCCATAAGTCTTTGTAAAGCTTTCATTTCTTCTATTCTATATTAAAAGCATCAGGTTGTTTCCTTCTTAACCAGATCTAACGCTTCTCTAACAATTTTCTGAGTTTGAATTTTTGAGGTACAGGAATACTCACACAGAGCGAAATCTTCAGGTGCCACTTCATACACACCGAGTTTCTCCATCAGGTCAATATCGCTTGTAACCATCGATTTCAACAAGTAAACCGGATAAATATCCATCGGAAATACTTTTTCATATTCTCCTGTTACCACAAACGCACGTTCTTCACCATTCATGTTGGTGTCCAGATCACGCTCTTTGTTTGGCGACATGAATGAAAATGCTGTTCGCGACAAACTGAATCCGTTGAATCCCAGATAAGGTAACCAACCGAAGAATCGGTCTTCCCCACCTTCTGGTAATACGGTTAACTGATAATCGTAAAAACTCAAATGACCGTCTGCTGCAACTTGTGTTCCTGACAACGGATTGCCGCTAATGAACCGTCCGCCTTCCTCTACGCCGTCTTTGACTAAATCCGCAACACGGGCTCCCAACACGGTCTTACAATATTTTGGTGCGTTTACTTTTGATCCACAAACAACGATTGATCTGGAAGCATCGAATTGACCTTCTTTGAACAATCTGCCAATGGTTAAAACATCCAGGGCATTTAACACCCACACCACTTCACCTTTGTTTACCGGATCAATGTGATGAACCTGAATGCCCACGTTCCCGGCAGGATGCGGTCCGGATATTTTATTGATCTGAACATTCTTCGCAGAAGTAAATGCTTCATCGGCATTGGCATTCCCGTTAATGTTCAAATGAACTTTTCCATCTGTTAATTTAGCCAGGGCATCCAGTCCGGCCTGCAGAACAGCACCTTGCCCGTGAACAATAAACCCGTAATCAGGTGCCAAAGGAGCCGTATCCAGTGCAGTAACATGAATCGATTTTGGGGTATCAGCCGGATTGGCAACCACATCAAACGGACGTTGACGGATAAAAGGCCAAACACCACTGTTCAACAAGTTGGAAATCACATCCTCTCTGGACATCGAACCCGGATCACCTTGTTTGAAGGTTTCAAATTGATTAGCTCCGTCGGATTTGATCCTGATCTCCAATACTTTTCTTTTCTCTCCGCGGTTGATTTCTACAACTTCCCCGCTAATTGGCGATGTAAATTTAACTACGTCATTATCCTTATCGTAAAACACAGTAGATCCTGCTTTTACTTTATCCCCAACTTTTACACTTAGCTTGGGTCTTAATCCGGGAAAATCAGTAGGTTTTAATACAACGTCAGTACAAGGAACAGAATCAGCGTATAATTTTTCAGCAGTACCTTTCAGCTTTATGTTAACGCCTTTACGAATTTTTACGTCCATTGACATCTATTTTTTTGTGGAATATCGGACAAATTTATAAAATACTATTACTATTCAAAGTAAATTGGTATGATTTTTTAATAAAATAGACCAGTCCTTATTTTAATAAGTTCAAACTTGTAAATTCGTACATTAAATACGCTGTAATGATGATGAAAAAACCCTCAATTCCGTTCCTGATTCTGGCTCTGTTATCTGGTCTTTTTTTCGCCTTCAATGATGATGATTATGCTCTGGAAAACTACTTAAGATACGACGATTTCACTTACAACGACAGCATCAAAACAGTTCTGTTTCACAACACCAAATCCGAGCTGAGCTATCCCATCATTAACCTGAACAGCGGTGAAAAACTGTTGCTGAGTTTCGACGATCTGGGCAGAGGCTACAAAAATTACTACTATTCCCTCACCCATTGCAATGCCAACTGGACCCCTTCCAACCTCAATAAAAATGAGTACCTCGCCAGCTTTTATGAGGATGAAATCTTCAACTACAAATACTCCTCCGACACTGACGTTCCTTTTACTCATTACGAAGTGGTTTTTCCGAATGAAAACATGCAAATGACCCTTTCCGGAAATTACCTGCTCACCGTTTATGAACTCAACAAGAAAGACCGCCCTATCCTGAGTCGGCGACTCATGGTGGTTGAAAGCAACGTAGCCATATCCATGAACATTAAAAGAGCTACCGATGTAAACGAAAGCTATTTCCGGCAAGAGGTCGATTTTAAAATCGATCACGACGGATACGACATCCGCGATCCATTTAAACTGAATGTGGTTCTGATGCAAAATTACCGATGGGATAACGCCATTACAGGATTAAAACCCAAATTCATCAACGACAAAGTACTGAATTACGATTACGACAACAGTGAGAACGTTTTTGACGCCATCAACGAATTCAGGAATTTCGACATTAAAAGCACCCAGTACCAAACCATGCGGGTAAAGTCGCTGGCATACAACCAATATAAAGGACTGGATGAAGTGTTCCTGTTAAACGATGAAGCCCGGTCTTTCAAAAAATACTACTCCGAACAAGACCTCGACGGAAACTTCATCATTAAACGCAACGGTGCTTCAGACAACGGAACTCAGGCCGATTATGTCATGGTTCACTTCACTTTACCCTACTCTCCCCCGATCCAGAACGGAAACCTGTACTTGTTCGGTAAATTCACCGACTGGAAATTTAAGGAAGAAATGAAACTCGATTACGATACGGTGAACCAGCAGTACGTAAAAGAAGTACTCCTGAAACAAGGCTATTACAACTACCTGTATTGCTTCGTTAAGGACGGCTCAAAGAATGTAGGCGATATTGCCATGGTCGAAGGATCTCATTATGAGACCGAAAACGAATACAGCATCCTCGTTTATCACCGTGGTGTAAATGACTACTACGACAGACTCGTCGGTTTTGCAACCGCAAGAAACAGGGAGTGATTACTGATTGAATTCTTCTACGATTCCTCCGGTCATACGAACCAAATCCGTATGTGCCGATAAGGCATTAAAAACAGCTTCCAACTGCGTGGCAATCGTATTCAGGTAAGCCGTTTGGATATCACGAAACTCAAAAGAAGAAATGCTACCTGATTTGTACTTATCCTCTGCCAGTTTTAAGTTCAGCTCAGCAGTCTCCAGACTTTGATCTGATAAGTTCATGATGGTTAATCGTGCATTGTATAATTCATAAGCCGTAATCAGTTCATTGCTCAGAGTCAACTCCATTTCCTGGGTTGTTAAATCGCTGATTTCTTCCTGTATTTGCAGGTTTTTAAATGCCCGGTACGCTTTCCTTCCGTTGAAGATCGTAAAACTCAAAGACACATTGGCATAATATGATAACGACGTATTGCCCGAGCTGTTGATCTTGATTCCTCCCAGACCTGTACCATCAAATCCGTTGATCGAATGTGATATTCCCGTTCCGAAAGAAACAACGGGAAACAGATTGGCCTTGGCAATCCCAGCATCTTTTTTCATGATCACCTGATTGATGTACTGGTTCTTCAGAGTTTGATTGCTCGACATCATTTTTTCCTTCATCCCGTCGAGGCTTAAAACCACCTTTTCATGCGCCAGTTCATCCGTAAGCTCGTACTGCTTCTCCACATCAACAGCCATAAGCATGTTCAGGTTACGCAAGGCATTTTTATAGGCCAGTTCCTGCATCAGAAAATTAGTGGAATCCATCAACATGGCATTCTTCACCTGCAGCAGGTCAAAAGTGGAGGCCGTTCCCAATTCCTTTTTGGCCATCACATAATCGTACCGGTCCGAAGAAACTTTAACCACATTAGCCAGCGCCTTGAGTTTTTCCTGCTGAAGCAGAGCATTGTAATACCCTAAAATAATAGACTGAATGGTGTTTTCAACAACCACCGCTGCATTACCCTCACTTTGCTCCTGCAGCTGTTGCAGTTTGGCTTTGGTAACGTGAACCTTGAAACCGTTAAAGATCACCCAGTTCAGATCAGCGCCGAAAGAAGTCGACGTACTGGTTGAACGCCCCTGAATAAAAGAGGCCGGGTTGTTGTTCTCACTCCAGTTGATACTCTCGCTTGCCTTTGCCGTAATCGAAGGAAAAGCTCCTGCCTCCATCCAGTTATTGTTTCGTTCGGCGATCGTTGTGTTCTTTTCGGCAATCTGGATCTGGAAATTATTGCTCAACCCGAGGGTTACAGCATCCTTGAGCGACAGATTCTCTTGTGCCCTGATCTGGCTTCCAAAAAGCATTGAAGTCACCAGCAACAGGCTTATTCTGAATAGTTTCATAGCTTTATTCTTCATTTTTCCCTCCTGCTCTTTTCAGATCAATAATGGTTGGTTCCACATCCAGTTGCATTGGCTTTGCTCCGGTCCACATCCACTTGAAGAACTTACGCACGTCGTTGAAATATAATATCAGTAACGGGAAGAACAACAGGATAAAGACTGTTCCGAATAGTACCCCGTAGGCTACGGAAATCGCCATCGGAATGAGGAACTGAGCCTGAAAACTTGGCTCCAGGATAAGCGGATACAATCCCGCAATAGTCGTAATCGAGGTTAATAAAATGGCTCTGAACCTGGATGTTCCGGCATCAATGGCCGCATCTTCGGCACACATGCCTTCTTTCAGGTTCCGGTTGTATTTATCCAAAAACACAATCGCATCATTTACCAGTACTCCCATCAGGGCTATCACTCCCCAAACACTCAACAAGGAGAATGGCTTATGTTCAATTCCGTGCCCTAACATCGCACAAAACGGCCCTACCAAGATAATAAAGAAATACATCATACCCTGCCAAACCGAATTGAAGTTAAGGGATAAGATCAACAACATCAGCGCCACCAGAATAAGTCCGATCATTCCCATGGAACCTCCTGATTTCTCAGCGGCTTCGGCCTGACCTCTGAATTCTGTTTTTATTCCCGGGTAGCTGGACTCCAGCTTGGGGATGATGTTCTCTTTGATCTTCAGATTGATCTCGGATGTTGAAGCATAGGCATCTACCTGCGCGGCATCCACCCGGATTTCACGTTCTCCGCCAAAGTGTTTGATGCTCACTTCTCCCCGTTCGATCTTGTAATTGACCAGTTCTTTTAACGGCAGCAACTGTCCGGTTTGTGTTTTGATCTTGATGTCATCCATCTGACCCAAGGTTTTCCGGTCGGATTCCGGGTAGCGTACCCACACCCGAACCTCTTCTGTTCCGATGATCAGTCGTTGCACCTCTTCCCCGAAAAAGCCCTGACGAAGCTGTTTGGTGATGTCCATGTGAGTCAATCCCAACAACCTGGCTTTTTCGGTCAGCTCCAGCAGAATCTCCCGGTTTCCTTGTCCGCCGTTATCGGTAATATCTTTTAATTCCGTCATTTTGGAGAGCTCCTTTTTCAGGTAATCTTTAGCCTCTTTGATCTGCCGGTAATCATCTCCTTTAAGTGCGATTTCAACCGGTTTACCCCAGCGGTTTCCACCTCCTACCATGAATTTTTCCAGGGAAGGGTCCCGCTTGATCTTGTCTTCTACCCGTTTGGCAATATCAAAACTGGAAATAGCCGCGCCTTCCACATCAAGGCTGACCCGAACCATACCGGCATGAGTTCCACTTTCACCTAATTCTTCGGTGCCGCCGATCACGGCCGTTACATAAGTAATCAGCGTATCATTGTATTCCATCTCCAGTTCTTTCTTCACTTCCATCACTTTCTCATAGCAATACCACATGTAATCGGTGGTTTTATCCACCGGTTCCCCTGATTTATAGGCAAATTCCACCTTAAAATCATCAAAAGGAATAGCCGGAAAGAAAGTAGACTGAATCACTTTGGTTGCAAACAACACACTAATGATCAGGATAAACACAAACGGCAGGAAAACCAGTGTTCGCCTTAACCACTTTTTATAGATAATCGAACGGAGAATATCCCCATATACTTTGTCCTTTACATACATGATGGAATTCTCAACAGCCAGTTTCATCCTGGAAAACAGTGTGGAACGCCCCTCTTTCTTAGTTAATTTTTTTGTCTTCAAATGCGAAGGCAGTACCAGGAAGGCTTCAAGCAGGGAGAACAGCAAACTGGCAATAACCACGAAGGCCATTTCCTTCATCTGCTCCATTCCTTCAATAAATAAAAGTACGCTGAACGCCGTTACCGTGGTCAGCACAGAAGTGAAAACCGAGGAGATCACCTCCATGGTTCCGTCCAGCGTTGCCCGGTACGGACTCTTTCCGCGTTCGTAGTGCGCAAAAATATTTTCGGCGATCACGATTCCGTCATCCACGATAATCCCGACAACCAGGATCATCCCGAAAAGAGAGATCATATTGATGGTCATGCCGTACAGGCTACCGATCATAAACATCCCCAGGAAGGAGATCGGAATACCCGCTGCCACCCATACCGACAAACGCAGGTTCAGAAAGAGCCCTAACACGACCAAAACGAGCAATAATCCCAGAAACCCATTGTTCAGCAGCATATCGATACGCTGTTTCAGCATGTCGTAAAACTGGAACATGATGGTCAATTGCATATCATCGTGTGTCGCATTGAATTCCTTCACATAATCCTTAACCGCATCGGAGATATTCCCCAAATCCTCATCTTCCAGTTTCATGATGGTGATGGTCACATTTCGTTCGCCATTTACGTAGCTCTTTACCGGAGAATCGGCAAACTGTAATTTCACTTCAGCCACATCGCCCAACGTGATGATGTTTCCATTCATGTCGGTACGTAATACCAATTTTTCTATCCCATTCTCCGTATTTTGTTTGGATTTAGCCCGGATCAGGTATTCCTCCCCGTCGGTCTTTACCGAACCGGCAGAAATATCGCGGTTGTTAAACCGAACAGCATTGGCTACTTCATCAAAGGTCATGTTGTAACGGAGCAACTGTTCTTCCTGTACTTCGATAGAAAATTCGGTCGCCGGATAACCATCTTTCAGAATCTGGCTGATGGCATCGGTATTCAGCAGGTCGTCTTCGATGTCTTCAGCCGTTTCTTTCAGCTTCACAATATCCACATCACCGGAAAGTGACATGAAAGAAGCCCGGCTATTCATGAAACTACGCTGTTTTACGATGGTTGGCTTTTCTGCACCATCCGGGAAACTGTTGATCCCGTCTACTGCATTTTCCACATCGCGCAACACTTCATCCAGGTCGGCATCCTTATAGCAGACAATGCTCACCGAAGAAGAGTTTTCAGAAGATGTGGAGTGGATTTCTTCAATCCCGGAGATTCCTTTTAAAGCCTGTTCGATCTTAATGGTAACCCCTTCTTCCATTTCCAGGGGAGATGCTCCGGGGTAGAACACCCCGATCCCGATACGGTTGGGGTCCTGCTCGGGGAAGAAAGATCTGTCCATGCTAACGATGGCTGTAAACCCGAAGATCAGGGTTAACACGATGATCGCATTGGCCCAGATCGGTTGTTTGATAAAGAAGGATATCAGATTCTTCATACAGTCAGTTCGCTTGGATTAAAAATGATTTAATTGATCGGTTAACCTGGATAATGAATTGCGGTAAGTCGGATTTACTCCTGATAATCGAAACAGTACTTCTGTCTCTTCTGCATCGATTAACACCAGGTTCATTTTTTCATGCTCATCATCTTCAACATGAAGTTGAAACTCTGCACTTCTCGGAAAATTCCGAATGGTAAGCCCACCTTTTTTCAGGTCTATCCCCTCTGCAGAAACTTCAAGTGAGATGCGACTGCTCACCAGCCGGTCAATGCCCTTTACAAACAATACAATTCCGTAACCACCGACAAAAGAATTCAGGATGGCTGCGATCAATCCCATCAATTCAACTTCTTTCCCCAAACCTAACCTGATCCAAAACAATAAGGCGCCCAACAGAAAGAACAAAGAGAAAAAACCGAAAACAATGGCCCATTTATCCGCCCGTTTCCCTTTCTTGCTTCGTGTTACGGTTAAACGTCCCGGAATCTGGCTCAATGAAAGTCCGATCTCCTCGAGGTGTTCAATGGCCGGTGGCATTTTGATGTCGGTATTATGCATCGTTTCCTCTTGCATCCTGTTATTTTAAAATGGGTGAAACTTTCATACTATCAACAGCACCGGGAATCGGTTCGATAACGACCTGCATTCCGTCTTCCAGCCCCTGAATAACCGCTGAATTCTTATTTTTCTTGATCACAACCGGTTTCTTTTTAATCAACATGCTGTCGACTACAGTGAATACCTGACCGTCATTTAAAAATGAACGACGTGGCAGCTCATCTGCAGCTAATACTTCTCCGGCGTAGATATCCGCCTCAACGTACATTCCATTATATAACGCATGTTTCACATCATGTTCAATGCTCAAGTACACATCTATGGATTGTGTATTCGGATTGATGTTTTGAGCAATACGGGTTACTTTCCCGTTCCAATCCATTTTTTTATCCTCACTAAATATCTTTGCGGTATTTCCCAATTTCAATAAACCGGCACTTTGCGGGTCAACCGGGATAGCAACCTCCAGAGCAACCGTTTTAATGATCGTTGCGATAGGAGTTCCCGGATTCACAATGGTTCCGGCTTCTGCCGTAACGTCAACAACACTTCCGTTAAACGGAGCATAAACATGGTACTTCTTAATGCGTTCTTCATCCCCTTTAATGTTAAAGTACTCTGCTAACACATTCTTAGCCGCCAAAAACGTTTTTTCTTTATTGGATTTGAATTCAGGTAACTCAGGCAATGGCTGAGCCAGATCAATTTTATCGAGGAAAACGGCCCAGGCTGCTGCATTATCCGGAAAATCGAGTTTAATATCCGGCAAGATCGTCGCAACAATATTGAGGAAACTGCTTTTTCTGGCTTTCAAAGCCAGTTGAGCTTCTTTATCATTTACCTTAAACAAGAGTTGTCCCTGAGAAAAGCTTTGTCCGGGTTTCAGATCAAAGCCGGTTGGAAGTAATAAGCCCTGTACTTCTGAGGATAGTGTGATGTTCTGAGCCGAAGAAACACGGCCAAATCCGTTGACATATAGCGCGACCGTGTCATTTTTTATCGTATGTACTTTAACATACTTACTGCTGTCACCGGCCTTTACATTGTTCTGCTCGTCTCCACCGGTGCCGGTTGCCAGACGAAACACGATTAACACAAAAACGAGCAGTGTAACCGATAGTATTATTATTTGACGCTTAGTCATAGCTTATGGATTTTAATAAGCAAATATTAGACTTAACGCCAGTACTTAAATGTATTATTACATAAATGGATTAGAAAAGTGATAAGTGGTAAATCTATCTTTTCTTCTTCGCTTCATGTTTTTTACTCATGATATAAAGCACAAAAAAAATTGCGCCCAAGACTACGGCTGTTATGATGCCGGTAATGATTCCAGTGTCCATGGTATTCGGTTTTTAGGTTCGTCGACAGGTAGTTTTGATGCCTTTGAACATCATTTTTCGATAAATAATTATTTTTTATCGACTAACAACTAAAAAACTGTTATTAGTATATAACGATTGATTCTTAAATTTGTTACATTTAAATCTCATGAAGACTCTTTCCATCGAGGAATATTATCAAGGCATATTGAACGGCAACCGAAGCATGTTGAGCAAGTCCATCACCTTGATTGAAAGTACAAATCCCAACCACCACGAGCTTTCTCAGGCCCTGATCGAAAAATGCATCCCCCATTCGGGTCTATCTTATCGCATCGGAATCAGCGGTGTTCCCGGTGTTGGCAAGAGTACATTTATTGAGGCATTGGGCCTATTTTTAATTGAAAAAGAGCAAAAAAAAGTCGCCGTACTGGCCATCGATCCGAGTAGTAACAAAACAGGCGGCAGTATTCTGGGAGACAAAACCCGGATGAACCGGTTATCCGTGCAGGAAAACGCTTTTATCCGTCCCTCCCCCTCTTCAGGCGTATTAGGCGGTGTGGCCCGTGCTACACGGGAAAGTATCATCCTCTGCGAAGCAGCCGGTTACGATACCATCCTGATTGAAACCGTGGGTGTAGGACAATCTGAAATTGAAGTAAAGGAAATGGTTGATTTTTTCCTTTTACTCATGCTAGCTGGTGCCGGAGATGAACTTCAGGGCATCAAACGCGGCATCATGGAAATTGCCGATGCGATTGTGATCAACAAAGCTGACGGAAACAACGAGGTTCCTGCTAAAAATGCAGCCCAGGACTATAAAAATGCACTGCACCTCTTCCCTGCCAATGAGAACGGATGGATTCCACGCGTTGAACTCTGCTCTGCCATTGAACACCGGAACATCGATCAGGTCTGGAAGATCATGGACGACTATTTCCGTAGCATGCATGCCAATGGCTTTTTTGAGAATACCCGTCGGAATCAATCCAAATTCTGGCTCAAACACGCCATCGAATCACAACTTTCCACTCTTTTTTACACCCATCCTCAGGTTAAAGAGCAACTGAAAACCATCGAAACAGAAGTAGTTTCGGGCAAATTGAGTCCGGTAAAAGCAGCCTCTTTATTGCTCGAACTTTTCAAAAACTAATCAAAATCATTTCTTGTTCATGATAAGAGGCTAACTTTGCCCAAAATTTCGGATTTTGAAAAAGTTAGTGATCTTATGCCTGCTGCTCACCACTATCGCAGCACACAGTCAGGAATCTATCGTTAAAAACAAAGGGCGTTTCTATTGGTTCTGGGGTTGGAACAGAGCCTGGTATTCCGATTCTGACATCCATTTTACCGGTGATGATTATGATTTTACGCTGAACGACATGTGGGCAACCGACCGCCAAACGCCCTTCAACGTGGATCCGTACTTTTCTTTCACCAGAGTTACTTTACCTCAAACGAATACCCGGATCGGCTATTTCATCAACGATCATATCGACATTTCGATCGGGGTCGATCACATGAAATATGTTCTGGTTTACAATCAGGAAACGGAAATCGATGGCTACATCCACGACGGCACCGAATACGATGGTGATTACAATCACGAAGATTTTGTAAACAGCTACGGATTCCTGAAATACGAGCATACCGATGGACTAAACTACATCCATGCGGAGATTAACCGGAACGACAATCTGTTCGAAGCATTTAAGGTGAACGTTAACCCGAAAAAACTTCAACTGAACAGCATTTTCGGCTTCGGAATCGGTGCATTAATGCCAAAATCGAACGTAAACCTTTGGAACAACGAGAGACACGACGCCTTCCATTTCGCTGGTTACGGTTTTTCGGGAAGCACCGGACTCGACCTGATCATCTACAAGTATTTCTTCTTAAGAGGTCAATATAAAGTGGGATTCATCGACATGCCCGACATCCGGACATCGTCCGATCCGTCCGACCGGGCCAGTCAGCATTTCTTCTTTAACGAATTTTTCTTTGCTTTCGGGATCACCTACAACCCCTTTGAAAAATCAGAATAATTGCCTGATCTCTTTCTTGATCTGATTGATTGCAATCTGAGTGGGTGTTGCTTCCAGGCGCCCCATAATTTCAAACACTTTTTGCCCTAAATCAGCAGCCGTGGAAGTATCGTTCATTTGTGTTCCCGCAAGTGTTACCACCCGAATGGTCTCATCCTTGGCCTTCTTGATAATGTCCCAGGTTGTAGCTGAAATGTACACCTGCTGCGTGAGGTTGTGATTAAACTCCTCGTTGATGGTTCTCGTAATCTCCGCCTGCATCAATTTGGCACTCATGCCCGGTTTATGCAAACGCAACACCAGCTTATCTAACGAAGAGCGCTCCAGAAACAAGACCAGCCGCTCGAAAGCCTGTAAACGCAGGTGAATGGTTTCGCTCTGCGCTTCCTTCTTCAGTAAGAGTAATTGCTTACGATGTTCGTTATCCAGGAACTTCTGCAACACGAAATACACGGCGGCAAAAGTGATCGCCGATGGTAAAATGTATTTGAGGATGTCTAATACCGTTTCCATTTTCTCATAAAATTTAGTACCCGTAAAATTATTAAAAAAGAATGATTAGTCGATGCAATAGAAACGTAAATCACTACAATTTTATTAGCTTTGTCCCCTATTGTTTTTAGCATGGAACACAAACTTTCAAACATCATAAACAGTTTGAGCGAGTCTCAGACGCTTGCCATGACAAGGCTTAGCCGCGAACTGAAAGCTCAGGGGAAAGACGTGATCAGCCTCAGCATCGGCGAGCCTGATTTCGATACGCCCCAATTCATCAAGGATGCTGCCAAGAAGGCCATCGATGAAAATTACTCGCACTACACTCCCGTTCCGGGCTATCCTGAACTTCGGGAAGCCATTTCCAGCAAGTTCAAACGTGACAACAACCTCGACTATTCGGCCGATCAGATTGTTGTTTCTACGGGTGCCAAGCATTCTATCGCCAATGTATCCCTCAGCTTACTCAATCCGGGTGACGAAGTGATCATTCCGGCTCCTTACTGGGTGAGTTATTACGAAATCATCAAATTAGCAGGAGCTACACCGGTGAGCATTCCGACCACCATCGAGCAGGATTTTAAAGTCTCTCCCGAAGAGATCAAAAAATACATCAACGCCAACACCAGAATGATCTGGTTCAGCACGCCGTGTAACCCAAGCGGTTCGGTGTACACCAAAGACGAATTGTATGCGATTGCCCAATTGCTCAAAGACTATCCGGACATCATTATTCTTTCGGACGAGATCTATGAACACATCAATTTTATGGGGAAACACGAAAGCATCGGCCAGTTCGATTTCATTAAGGATCAAGTGGTTACCGTGAATGGCGTTTCCAAAGGATTTGCCATGACCGGCTGGAGAATCGGTTTTATCGGTGCTCCGAAATGGATCGCCGATGCCTGTACCAAAATGCAGGGCCAGTTCACCTCGGGGACAGGCAGCATATCTCAAAAGGCCGCCCAGGCAGCCATGGAAGCCGACCCATCGGTTACCTACGAGATGAAAGACGCCTTCGAACGCAGAAAACACCTGGTACTTAACCTGATGAAAGACATTCCCGGACTGAAATTGAACGACCCGAAAGGCGCATTCTACGTGTTTCCGGACGTTTCCAGCTATTTCGGCAAGTCTGCCGGCGACTGGAAGATCAACAATGCCACAGACCTCACCATGTACCTGCTCGATCAGGCATTAGTGGCTTTGGTAACCGGCGAAGCCTTCGGTGATCCGAATTGCATTCGCTTTTCCTATGCTACTTCCGACGATGTATTGATCGAATCCATTAAACGAATTAAAGAGGCCTTAGCCAAACTGCATTAGTATGAATAAAAACGAGATCATCAACCTGTTCAAAAGTTTCAATCAGCTCCATGTGCTGATCATTGGGGATGTGATGATCGATTCGTACTACTACGGCAAAGTGGAGCGTATTTCTCCGGAAGCACCGGTTCCCATCGTTTCGGTGAACCGCAAGGACAAACGCCTCGGAGGAGCCGCCAACGTGGCGCTGAACGTAAAAGCATTAGGTGCCAAAGCCATTTTATGCTCGGTAGTCGGAAATGACCGTGCAGCGGAATCATTTAACGAACTTTTACAGAACGAGGGTCTTACAGCAGAAGGAATCATCCAAAGCGATGAGCGCATCACAACCGTTAAGACCCGCGTGATCGGCAACAAAAATCAGGTGATCCGTGTAGATTCCGAAGTAGAAACACCACTTTCTGCACAAGAAAACGAAGCGCTTACCCAAAAGATCAAAAACATCATTGCCAACCAAAAGATCGATGTGGTGATTTTCCAGGATTACGATAAAGGTGTTATTACGCCGGTATTGATCGATTCCATCATTGACCTGTGCCACTCCAAAGGCATTCCAACGGCTGTAGATCCGAAAAAGAAGAATTTCATGGCCTATAAACGCGCCAGCCTTTTTAAACCGAACCTGAAAGAACTCCGTGAAGGATTGAATTTGGACTTGAGGGCAAACAACATTGCTGAAATTGCTCAGGCACTGAATAACTTCAATCAGGATCAAAAACATCAGATCAACTTCATTACCCTCTCCGAATACGGTGTATTTATCAAAAGTGACACCGAAGAGAAGCATATCCCCGCCCATATTCGTAACATTTCGGATGTTTCCGGAGCAGGCGACACCGTGATCAGCGTAGCTTCATTGTGTCTGGCACTGGATCAGTCGCTCGAAATGATTGCCGAAATTGCCAACCTTTCAGGAGGCATCGTTTGTGAAAGCGTAGGCGTTGTTCCCATTGACAAAGACCAGTTATTATCCGAAGCAATCGCAAACCTGATCTGACCATGGCCGTAGTTCCTTACAAAGAAAATACCGCCACCAAGAAAGAACAGGTTGCCACGATGTTCAACAACATTTCCCGCAAGTACGACTTCCTGAATCATTTCCTGTCCGGCGGAATAGACATACTCTGGCGAAAAAAGGCCATCAGACTGCTTAAACCGGGTCAACCGAAACAGATACTGGATATTGCTACGGGAACGGGAGATTTCGCGGTAGCGGCGTTAAAACTGAATCCTGAAAAAGTAACCGGGATCGACATCAGTGAAGGCATGCTGGAAGTTGGACGGGAGAAGATCAAAAAGAAAGGCTTACAAGACAAGATTGAACTGTTAAAGGGTGATTCGGAAAACATCCGTTTCGACGACAACA
>JAGQZT010000045.1 GCA_020435335.1 Flavobacteriales bacterium
ATAACGACATTGAAAAATACCAGGTACTTGCCCCAATCGTTGTTTACCTCCCTGAATTTACTGAAAATATTCCGCTGACTTTCCGATAACTGAAACTGATCCAGCGATGAATCGGTAAACAACTGATCGACATCCAGCAGGTTGGATGCCACCAAATTAATCGTGATGAACACCAGAAAAAAAGGAACCGGTTTGTAATAACGGCTCCTTTGCCCATCAACATAGTGCCTGGTAAACCGGCCATGGCGTTTAACCAAAGTAATCAGTGTAAGGAAAAATTTTTTGTTGACCCCGTAAGATTCATCCCAGTATTGGGAAACCAGATAACGCCAGGTAATCCTCCGGGGTTTATTGTCATGCTTATGTGAATCTGATTCTATCGTTCGGCTTATTATTAAATTGTTCCGATGGTTCTGTCGACAAACAAAAAGCCCCGGTCATGAATCACGACCGGAGCCTTTCACCTCATGCTCGTTAGTGGCCAACTACAACCTTTTGCTTTGTTATTATGGCATTATTCACATCTTTAATTTCAATGAAATAAACACCATTGGCCAAATCCGAAGTAGAGATTATTGTGTGTGCCTGCCTGATCTGGCTGCTCTTCACTAGTCCTCCGGTCAGATCATACCAACTAGCCTGACCCGAAATGTTGAAATCCGCCCAATCAATCGTTAATTGATCTTTAACCGGATTCGGATAAATACTCACTTGTCTCCCATTTCCGTATGCATCGATCCCTACTCCCGTTACACTAACGCACGAGGACGTGTCTACACAGCCGTTTTGAGTAACCTCCACAGCGTAATTTCCATTGGATTGGGCAATAAAATTCTGACTCACTTCCCCGGAGATAACCGAATAGCCATTATCACAATCCAACCACCTGTAGGTTGCTCCGGCAGCCACGGCCGTAATTGTAGCACCGGCTTGTGTTGTTGACACATCAACCGTATTGATGGTCAGGTTCAGGGTAACCAATGAGTCACATCCTCCCTGTGCTGTAGTGAGCATGAATGTAGCCGTGTTGTTGTTGGAAGTATATGTATTTCCGTCGATCCACTGAAAACTGTAGCAAGCCGTTTGCACATCCGTAGCTGTTGTCGGGTCGCAAAACGGGTTATTATCCGTTCCAGGTGTATACAAGGCCGATCTTTCACTGGCACACAAGCTGTCTGCATACAGCTTAACATCATCGATGGCTCCTTTAAAGTACTGCCCTCTTTCGCTTCCCACCGATACGTCCCAAACGGCCGAAACATAAGCAAGCGTTGATGCATTCCCATAGATCGTTGTATTTTGCAACACCATATCGAGGTACATATCCACATCGGTGGGACTATGTGCCACCACGCAGACATGATGCCATTCCTCCCGGGTAACCGTTGTATTTCCGGTATAGGTTTTGATGTTGCTGGTGCTAAACCCGGCCTGCCCGTTTCCGTAGCTAAAGGTAATTTTATCATTCACCACATCCATCCAAATCCCGCAGAACCGGTTGGGATTATCCTCGTTACTGAAAAATGGTAATTGAGCACCTGCGGTACTGTCAACCCAGATCCACATGGACAAACTCAAGGGAAAATTAGGCTGCACGGAAACATCTTCCGGCACATCGATCAAATCCCCTCCATCAAAATAGTAAGCGCTGTTCGGATTTCCGAACCGGTCCTGAACCAATGAGGCTCCGATCACAATCCCGTTGTTGTTGTTCGCTGAGTTATCATTGGCATTTCCGCTAAAAGGCAAATCCAAATCGGGAATGGTATTGCATTGTGCCATCAATTGACCGGGAGCTATCAGCAACAGCATCAGGATAACTGTGAGTTTTGCCATTGCATTCATTCTAGTAAGTAAAAATTTCATCATCATTCTATTTATTAGTTTTTCGTTAATGGTTGACCATAATTTTTTCGGTGGAGATAACCTCTCCGTTTTTACGGGACAGCTCCAACAGGTAAAGTCCTTCCGCTATATCTGCTGTGGATACCTTCGTTATGATCGTATACATATTTTCCGAAATTACACGCTCTCCGAGCAGGTTGTAGAAACTGAGTGTAAAGGCTTCCCCGTTGTTGTCGTACTGAATCGTGAGGACATCATGAACCGGATTGGGGGCGATGTGAACAAGCGGATTTTTTCCTGGAACCTCTACATTTAACGGAGAGGTGTTCTCATAATAGATGAAATGGGATTGTCCTGGACCCGAAGTACCAACCAACAGATCCAGGTCACCATCGTTGTCCAGATCGCCCAAAGTCGGTGTTAAAGCCTGTGCATTGGCAACCGTATCCAACCCGAAAGGACTCATAACCGGTGTGGCAAACTGGGCCAATTGAGAGAGTGCAGATAAATCTTCCCGATAAACCAGGGCATTTCCGTCGCCATGCAACAAATCCAGATCCCCGTCATTATCCAGGTCGCCCATGGTAGGAACGGCTACAAAATTAGCATCCGATAAGCTGAGCAGGCTCCCTGCATTGTTTGAAAACGCAGGAGCAGTAACAGAACCTGTGTTCTCATGAAAAAAAATCTCACCGTAATAGCCACCGTTAATGATATCGTAATCGCCATCCTGATCCAAATCACCAAACACGGGAAATGAATGATAATAGCCTGGCAAAATGCCAAACGGAGCGCTGACCGGCGCTGCAAAGGCCGGTGCTGTCGAATTCCCTGTATTCTCGTAATAACGCATATCGGCATAGTATACGCCGGTATAGATACCAACCATCAGGTCGAGATCGCCATCATTATCCAAATCGGCCAGGGTGGGTTTTCCACTAAATTCAGCGAGTGTACTTAGCTGAAACGGATTGGTGACCGGTGCTCCGAATGCAGGAGCCGAAACGGTTCCCGTATTTTCGAAGTACATGAATGCACCTCCTGCTTCCAGGGTTAGCACATCCAGGTCTCCATCACCATCCAGATCGGTAAATACGGGCAAATTGGCTCCCGTAGAAACCGAAGTCAAGCCAAAGGGATTGACCACGCCCGGGGCAAATGTTTGTGCCCTACTCTCTTGAACAGATGAAAAACACAAAAATATCCACGCAGCTCCTACGATTTTCTGTAGCCTGATTGTGTGGATCATATGACTTACCTGGGCATAAAGCCGGTTGATCTTTACTTTTAACCGGTGAAGTTGAGTATTCGACAGGGAGTCCAGTTGACCGGATCCGATCAGCTTATTCAATTTTTTGGAATAGGCTTCAAACTGTCTGATTTTTCGAGCATTGTGTACTGTGTTCATGGTATG
>JAGQZT010000046.1 GCA_020435335.1 Flavobacteriales bacterium
ATCCGATGGTGACTTTTTACGACATTGATGTGGATGCGAATGCAACACACTATTATTACCAGATTGAAACGATTAACACCTGCCAGCAGTTGAAGTACACCTCCAACATAGGCAAGACCATCTGGCTCCATGTGGAATCGGAAGGCGCCGGTGTGATGAACACCATCACATTTACCCAGTATAAAGATTGGGCCGGGAATGTTCAGAAGTATGAAATTTACCGTGCTATCGGAGGTGTTTGGGAATCGTCGCCCATTACTCAGGTTGCTGCTTTCGGAGATACCACGGTATATGTCGATAACATCATCAATGTGGTGGATGGCGACGGATCTTTTTGTTATAAAGTGGTGGCCACGGAAAACACATTCCCTCATGTGGGTGGTTTGCCCGAAGCAGTTAGCTCGTCCAACGAAAGTTGTGTGACACACAGCCCGCTGGTTTACGTGCCGAATGCCTTTGCACCCTTCAGCACAAGCAATTACGAATTCAAGCCCGTGCTTACGTTTACCGATCCGAGCAGTTACCTGTTGCAGATCTACAATAAATGGGGGCAAAAGATTTTCGAGACTCAGGATCTGAATACCGGTTGGCTGGGTAGTGTCGATAATTCCGGCCAATTGTGTCAAAGCGATTCTTACGTGTACATGATCCGGTTCACTTCGGCCGATGGGGAAGAATTCAGTAAATCGGGTGTGGTTACGCTCCTGAAGTAATCGTTAACCGTTCCGGATGCGCATAGCAGGTGGCCTTATCATTCCGGCAGAAAGCCAACAGGCTGATTCCCAATTCTTTTGAAAAGTCAACAGCCAGCGAAGATGGGGCTGAAACAGCAGCCAATACCGGAATTTTAGCCGCAAAAGCTTTAGATACGATCTCGTAGGAGATTCTCCCGCTCACGGTAAGACAAAAAGCCTGATTCAACTGGTTGTGATTGATGAGGTGGCCGACTACTTTATCGACGGCGTTGTGCCTCCCGATATCTTCCATCACACACAGTAGTTCACCTGCAGCAGTAAATGCAGCCGCGGCATGGGATCCTCCGGTTTGGTGAAAGGTGGTTTGCCGGGATTTCATTTCCCGGAACATCGGTTCCAACAGGTTGATATCGAGTTGGTTGTTCGTTTCCAGTTGGCAGGCCTGATCGAAGGATTCCAGTTCGGTCTTGCCGCAGATACCGCAGGATGAAGCCGATAAAAAATTACGGCTGTTGGAATAACCTTCCCGGATGAGTGATTCGTCGATTTGGATATTGGCTTCTGTGATGATGCTGTCTTTGGCTTTGGAGTATTTGATCTGCAAAGGTTCCTGTCCGCGGTAAACATCTTCGGAATAGAGCAGGCCCCGGATCAGCTCGTCGTCGTTTCCCGGGCTTCGCATGGTAAGTGAGAAGGCCTTGCCGTTGAGGTTGATCTGCAAAGCTTCTTCGTTGGTAAGCGCATCCTCCACCTGTTGAATAGTTTGTTTATCGATTTTATTTCCTTGATACAGCGTGGGTTTCATGATTAAGCAGTACTGTTTTGTTCTCAATATCCCGAAATAAATTCGGGGCAGGCTTTTTTTAATTTTGTCAATTTGAGTGCGAAGTGTATCGAGAATCAAAAATCACTCGAACGGACAATGTGAAAAATTAAAATTTCAAATAAAAATCCTTCGTTAAAGTTAGGTAATCTTTGCTGTATTCGTGTCTTTTTTCAGTTTCTATGGTGATGCTTTCTTCAGACAATTGGCTTTTTCGGAATGAGAATTCCAGGAGCCAGCGTTTGGGTGTGCTCCCGGGTTTAGGCGTTACGATGCACCTCCGGTTGAGGTGAAGGAAGTGTTTCCCGGCTTCCGGAATAAACTGTCGGGCTTCCTCAACGGGAAGGATTACCTGGAAGGAACCATTTTCGGAAAGTAAGCGCTGGACGGCGGCACACAGCTCCGGATGTGTAAGCGAGTCGTTGTGCCGGGCCGTTTTCCGGGAACTTTCCGGTGCTTTGGTGGAGTTGATGAAATAGGGCGGGTTGCAAATGATCACGTCGTAAGTCGCTTCAGGTGTATATTCCTGAATGGAAGTTTGAAAGACTTTTAACCGATTGCTCCAGGGCGAGGACTCAAAATTGATTTGGGCTTCTTCGGCGGCGGATTGATCCACTTCAATGGCATCTATCATCAAATCGGGATTACGTTGAGCCAGCATGAGGGCGAGGAGTCCGGTTCCCGTGCCGATGTCGAGGGCGGTACTCCCTCCGGCATGAGCCCAGGCACCCAACAATACGCCGTCGGTGCCCACCTTCATGGCGGTTTGGTTCTGGCTGATGCTGAATTGTTTGAAATGGAATGACATCCTGTTTCAAAGATAGATCAATCAGGCATTTAGGAACAGAATCTTCGGTTTTTTTCTTTTGATATGTTACTTTTCCTAAAAACAGCGTTATATACGAGGAAACCTAATTTTGCCAGATGCTATCGGTATTTAAGAAAAAGATAACGACTCAATCAGAAAAGAAGCTGATCGAACTATCCAAAAGAGATAGCAGGTATTTCGCACCTCTCTATGAAAAATACCACGAGCAGATTTTTCGATTTGTGTATAAACGTATGAATGACCTGGACGATTCCAGCGACATTACTTCCCAGGTTTTCCTGAAAGCACTGGTTCACATTAAAAACTACAAGCATACGGGTGTTCCTTTTGTGGCCTGGCTCTACCGCATCGCGATCAATGAGATCAACCAATACTACAGAGATAAGAAGAAGAAAAGAACGATTAACATCAGTCATGTGGATGTACGAAATATTGTAAACGATGCTGAGGTCAAGTATAATTTTGAGATGCAGGATAAGATGATAGCCTCATTAAATGAGCTGGACGATTTAAAGATCTTACTCCTGGAGTTGCGGTATTTTGAAAAAAGATCATTCAAGGAAATAGCTTCAATCTTAAACATAACAGAGAGTAATGCTAAAATAAAAGTGTACCGACTGTTGGAAGAACTCCAAAAAAAACTAATTTAAAGGAAAATGTCTGAAGAAAAGAAATATGAGATCAATGTGAACAGGCCCGAGCCTGATTCGGCAGACATTAAAAAGTACGAAAACTTTAATAGTGTTATTTCCAAACACAGGGATATGACCAAGCGACCTGTGTATAAACGGAAGCGGACCTATTTTGCGATATTTCTGATTCTGATCCTGATCTACATCATTTACCTGTCTGAAAAAGAGAAAAAGGCAGAAGAAAAGGGTTTGCCCCAAACGGAACAAACCCCAAAATAAATCAGATAGGTAGTCTGATGTTAGGTCACCACAATTTTGATAACCCCTTTAATTTTTACGGTTGAACCGCTGACATCCTTCACGAAAATATCCGTGATGTAAATGACATCGTGTTTTTGAAGTTTCTTATCAAAGAATTTTTCAGCTTTGTCTGATAATTTTCTGCCCGGACACGACTCCATTAATTTGTACTCATTGCCTCGGATTACCTCCACTTTAAATCCTTCTACACTCAACGGGAGTTGGGTAAACACGAAATCTGGGCCATAGGTTACTTTAACCACTTTTCTGTTCTTGATCTGGCTCAACCGGACTTTTCCGTCACCTTCGATATCCGCAAAAGATGCATAAGGTGTAGGCAATCGTTTTACCACAAAATTCATGTTCCCCATGGATTGGGTTTCTCCCTTCGGTGTTTTGACACTGACATTTACCTGAACGTTTTTTGGGGAGCTTTTGCTCAATACAGCCTTGTATTTGCCATTTGCCGTTTTTGTTAATCGGTTTCCCGTACCCGTAATGGTGGCCGTAATGTTTTCGGATGCTACTCCCGGAACTGAAACTGAAATTGGGTTGTCGGGTCCGACATACAATACATTCATGGCATCGGGAGAGACCACCAGGCTTGGTTTGGCGGCTATAAAGCTGGAATGAAACGGGTATTTTTTTTTAACTCCGGAAGGAGATGTTACTTTGATGATGCCTTCGTACTCATGCATGCCTTCGGCACTTGGAGCGATGCTGTATTTTCCCATGCCGTCTTTCACATGAACCGTATCGTACACCTCTACCAGGTTGCCATTTTCATCCAGTTTTCCGATCAGGATTTCCGGATCCTGAGTTTTACTGAAGGCGGCAACAAATATATCGGCATCATAATTTTGTCCCAACATCACGTAGTTCGACGGTGTAATAACCCTCGGCGCAATGGTGTCGAACGTGAAATCATTCTTCCTTACCGATTGGAACAATTTGTTCACCACTTCAAACTCGGCATTTTTAACGTCCGTTTTTAATTTGGATAACAGGGTGACGGTCGCTGCTAAAGGCGTATGGTAGAAATTATTCATTTCCCAGTTTTCCTTTCCTTCGGGAGTTTGTACATCCGATGTTTTCAGATCAAGATGCGTTGATGACCTCTCTTTTTCATCGATGAAACTGAGGAGGTGCTGTTCATACTGATTGATCTTCAGCTTCAGCTCCCTGGCCCAGCCTTTGGAACCATCTTCGGAATCGCCGATCATTAAGCGGGTGGGGGCATCGTAGTTGTCTTTTCCATTCACATATTTCATGTTGATGGTATCGGCTACCTCCCGGGGTAACTTTTCCGTTTCCATGATCAGTTTGGCTTTGATGTCGTCGATGAAACCGGATAGGTCCTGTGACCAGGTTTTGATCTGAGTAGCCTTTTCCCAGTAGGGAGTTACTTTTTTAGGGTCGATGGTCTTTGCTTTGTCAAATTCCGAATAAAGAAGGAGGTTCTTTTCATCGTAATTAACGTAGGTAGTTTCCAGACCGTTATTGACTAATAAAAAGGCATCCAAGATATCTTTCGAGATGTTGAGTGCCAGTAGGGCAACGAAAACCAGGTACATCAGGTTTATCATTTTTTGCCGTGGGGTTAAATTTGCTCCTGCCATGATCGTGAGTTTTTAATTAGACATAATTTTCTACATACAACCCGTTCGGGCTGTTTAAAAAAAGGATCCTGCGCAGGAAACATGATTTTAGAAGGACGAACCTTCTATACATACAATGCAGGGATCAAAAAAAGATACAGGATTGAGGAATTAATTTTCTTAAAATTAATTTAAGGGTCAGTTAATCAGCTAATTAAGAATTAAGATAGAGATTAACCAATCCTTCCGGTGTGGTTACGGTAATGTTTTTGGTGGCACGGTCTACTTCCCGGATGATCTCATCGGTGATCGGAATGAGGATCTCTTTTTCGTCGGTATTGATCACTTCGAAAATAGCCTGGGTAGGAAAGTCCAGTATTTGTTTGATGGTGCCGATCGGTCCCAGTTCGGTATCGGTAACCGTAAAGCCTTCCACTTCGTGGTAGTAGAATCGATTGCCGGTTAATTTCGGTAAGGCTTCGAGTGGGAGGTAGGTTTCTTTTCCGACCAGTTCTCTGGCTTCGTCGGCCGAGTTGAGGTCTTCGATCTGGATGCGAAGGGTGCCGTTATTCAGCACATCGGCCCGGGTCAAAAAAAAAGGAATCAGTGATTTATCCTTTTTATTCATGCGGATAAGCACTGATTCCAGATTTTGATATGTTTCGGGATGGTCTACATCTAGTTTGATGATAAGTTCTCCCTGTTTACCATGAACCTTAGCGGTGTATCCCAAGTAGTAACACGCGTCCAGATTCATGAGTATTGGTCTTATTCTTCTGCTGGTTTTTCTTCTTCTTCAGCAGGAGCTTCTTCAGCAGCTTCAGCTTTTGGCTCTTCAGCAGCAGGAGCTTCCTCGGCAGGAGCAGCTTCTTCAGTGGCTTCAGCAACCGGAGCTTCTTCGGCAGGAGCAGCAGCCTCTTCGGCTACTTCAGCAGCAGGAGCTTCTTCAGTAGCAGCCTCAGCAGTTTCTTCTGCTACAGCTTCGGCGGCGTCAGCTTCGGCAGCAGCAGCTAACTCAGAAGTTTTTGCCAGTACTTCGGCAGCTTTCTTCTCGTTGGCATCTTTTTCTGCAGCCATTCTGGCTTTCTCAGCATCAGCAGCAGCTTTCGCTAAATTTTCTTTCTTACCCTGAATTTTTCCTTCTTTCTCATTCAACCAGGCATCGAATTTTTTATCGGCCTGATCCTGAGTTAAGGCACCCTTCACAACACCTCTGTCCAGGTGGTCTTTGTAAAGTACTCCTTTGTAGGATAATAATGCACGACATGTGTCAGTTGGCTGAGCACCTTGCTTCACCCAGTGTAAGCATCTGTCGAAATTAATGTCAATTGTTGCAGGGTTGTCGTTTGGGTTGTAAGTACCTAGTTTTTCAATAAACTTCCCATCACGTGGGGCACGAGCATCCGCTACAACTACATGAAAGTAAGCGTAACGCTTCTTACCATGTCTTTGTAATCTAATCTTTGTAGGCATCTCTTAATTTTTAATTGTTAATTAATTTTGAGCCTGCAAATGTAATAAAATATTGATACAAAGCAATTTTAAGCAGCTTTTTTCTAATACCCGAACAGTTCTTCCAGACTAACTTCTTTGTATTCGCCCATTTCCTTAAGCACATTCACATCTACCAGATCCTTGTTGCCAATAACCAGGTAGGTATAGGTTCGTCCTTTGATCTGCGCATCGAAGAAGCCTTTCAGGTCGGTTAACTGCATGCCCTGGATAGCCGGATAAATCTCGGTATTCAGATCATAATCCCGCCCTAATTCTTTGGCTCTGATGTACTTCCAGAACAGGCTGGATCGTTTGGTTCGCGAAGTTTCGATCTTTTTCAAGGCAGCTAATTTGGCATCTTCAAACTGATCGCCAACTTCCGGCATGTTGTTCATAAGCTCAATCATGGCTTTTTTGGCATCGCCCAGCTTGTCGACCTGTGTGCCGATGTAGGCCCGCACATAGTGAGACTGATCAAGTTTTTCAGGAGTGCTGAAGTATGAGTACGCCGAATAGGCCAGCGCTTTGGATTCCCTGATCTCCTGAAAAATGATCGAGGATAATCCGGAACCGAAGTATTCGTTAAATACGTTGGTGGTGGCTGCCAGATCTTTGTTATAAGGTCCGGCTTTCGAAAGCATCATCACTTCGGATTGCACCATGTCGTGGTTCACAAAATAAACCCGGTTCTTTTCCATTTCCAGTTCCGGGAATGTTTTGGCAGGAATGAGTGCAATCAGCTCTTCCGGTGTTTGATGGTGTTCGTTGATGATGTTTTTCACCTCGTCTTTATCCTTCCGGCCGTAGTAGTACACATAATGCTCATAAGATGTTAATCCTTTGATCTTATTCACCAAACTAGTTACATCGATGGCTTTCAGTTCGGTTTCGGAAAGGATGTGTTTCTGAGGTGATTCGGGACCGTATTTCCCGTAGTCCAGCATGGCACCATAAAAGATGTTCCATTTGGACAGTTTCTCGTCGGCTCTTTCTTTTAAAATATCCTGTACCACATTGTCGTAAGCCTCCTGATTCGGTTGTACATTCGACAGGATGTGTTCGAATAATTTCACGCCGTCGTTCAGAGATTCTTCCAGTCCGGACAGAGAAACATAAACCCGCTCATTGGCAGCATAAACGCTGTAGGAAAGGCCCAGCTTATAGAGTTCGGTTTGTAAATCCGCCGCCGAGTATTGGTCGGTTCCCAGGTATTCCAGATATTTTACCGCTAAAGCCAGTTCTTTATCGCTGAATTTGCCCATATCCAGGATGTAATTCAAGGTAAAGATCTCATTGGTGGTATTCTCTACATAGTAGAACGGAACCTTATGGTTTAACTCATCCTGAATCACATCCTTTTTGTAGTCGTCGAAAATAGGCTGCATGCGGGTGGCTTCCATGGTTTCGATCTTTTTAGCGAAGGCGGACGTGGTATCCCGGTTCAGCGTAACTTGTGTAATGGCTGGTTTGTCCACCTTCACGTTGTCGCGTTTCCCGGTTCTCTTATTCACCACAACATAATTGTCGTGAAAATACGTGTTGGCAAAATCTACAATGTCTTTTTTGGTGAGTTTGCTCAGCTTGTCGTTAACGCCGGCAACTTCAGACCAGTCTTGTTCGAGGATAAAAGCGTTGGTCATTTTGTAAGTGCGGTACGAATTGTGTTCGTTGTTGCGCTGATCCTGCAACTTGAAGTTCTTAATGGATGCTTCCAGCATCCAGTCTTCGAATTCCCCTTTTTTAATTTTTTCCAGTTCGCCAAGTAACAGGGATTTTGCTTCTTCCAGGGTTTGTCCTTCCCGGGGGGTGGCGTGCAGCAGGAATGTGGAATAATCCTTGGCGATGTTGAAACTGGAATAACCATTCAATACTTTTTGCGCCTTAACCAGTTCCAGGTCAATGAGCCCTGCCTGCCCGTTGGCCAGAAGGTTGTCCATCAACTGCAGTTTATAGATATCGGCATCTTGAACTCCGGGCATGCGGAATCCGATATCAACCCATTCGGCATCGGTTCCCTGAACATCGATGATCACCGGAGCGGTAATCGGTTCTTCCTGCTCGAAAGTGAATTCAGGTACTTTTTTCGTTTGATACTCTCCAAAATATTTTTTAATCAGGTCAACAGTCTGATCCGGATCCAAATCACCGGCTAAAATAATCGCCATGTTATTCGGCACGTAATAGGTGTTGAAATACTCATGGATTTTCTCCATCGAAGGATTCTTTAAGTGGTCGCTTGTTCCGATGGTGGTTTGGGTTCCGTAGGTGTGGTTTTTAAACAGGGCGGACATCATGGTGTAGTAAGCCAGACGCCAATCGCTGTCTTGTCCGCGATTAAATTCTTCGTAAACAGCCTCCAGCTCGGTGTGGAAGAGCCTCAGAACCAGTTCGCTAAATCGCTCGGATTCAATGGTTAGCCATTTTTCGAATTCGTTGGAAGGGATGTCATTCACGTATACGGTTCGTTCCAGCGATGTGTAGGCGTTGGTTCCTTTAGCACCCAGCGAGCTGATCATTTTGTCGTATTCGTTCGGAACAACATATTTGGCGGCTTCTCCCGAAAGGCTGTCGATCTGATGGTAGATCGCTTTGCGTTCGGCCTCATCTTCAATGCCTCTTCGTTTTTCGTACAGATCGGAAATTTGTTTAAGCAGACTTTTCTCCGTTTCCCAGTCTAACGAAGCAATTTCGGAAGTTCCTTTAAAGAGCATGTGCTCCAGGTAGTGCGCGAGTCCGGTAGCATCGGAAGGATCTTGTTTGCTTCCGGTATTCACGGCGATGTTGGTTTGGATTCGGGGTTCGTCTTTGTTCACCGACATGTAGATCTTCAGCCCGTTGTCGAGGGTGTAGATCAGCGTGTTTAACGGATCGTTCTCAACGGTTTCGTAGTCGTATTTGTATTTGTTCTCTTCCTGATGCTGATCTTTATCACCACAGGTAACCAGTAGAAATGCAACCACTGCAGAGGTTACGAATAGTTTAGTTTTTTTCATGAGTTCGTGTCTTAAATAATGGTAGATGATTTTTTGTTCGAAGAATTGATTTTAAGCATATCCGACATCCATGTCGAGTTTTCGGACCAGTTCTTTCAGATCCGGATTCTTTTCGCTCATTTTAATGAATTTCTCTTGCGGGGTGTAAGCTTTTTTGGAAGCGACATCCTTGTTGACTTCGATGGTTACCTGGATGTTGTGGTTTTTCAGGGATAAACGGATGTGTTCCAGAAATTCGGCCTGGTGGGCTTTAAATTCGTCGTGAAGCACTTTGTTTTCCACCATCAGGTAAATGATGTCGTTTTCGATCGATGGTATTTTATCAAAAGCACTGGCCAGGGAGGATTTGCCATCTAGCAATAGTTGTTCCTTGAAGCTGTTCCATTCTTTGATAAATGCGTCAACAGTATAAGGGGTTGCTAATTTTCCGGTGGATTCGGTCGCGGCTTTGCCTTCTTCTTTTTCTTTTTCAGTTGATCCGTGGATGGAAATGGAGCCTGCAAAGGCAAAAGCACCGGTTGTTTTTAAAGAGGGTTTTGGAGCCGGTTGTTCGGCTGTTGTTTTGTTGGTAACAGGTGTTTCGGCAGGCGTGTTTTCGGGATTGACTTCAGGTGCCGGGGTTACATCGGCAGGCACTTGGGTAGCAATGGGTTCCTTTACTTCCGGTGTACTGACAGGTTCGGAAGGAACGGTGGGTTTAGCAGGCTCTTGCGCTATTGGCTGTGCAACTTTTGGTTTTTCTTTAACCGGTGTAGCGGTTTGGTGTGCGTTTCGGAAGGGTAGATTAATTATGGTGTTTTTTTTTTCACCTGCAGCAGAACCGGAAGCGCACAATTGCATCAGCATCACTTCCACGAGGAGTCGCTGGTTCTGGCTCGACTTGTATTTGGTATCGGTGGCGTTGGTAATTTCCAGGAATTGAATCAGGGTTGCTACGTTGGCAGCTGCAGCTTGTGAAACATAGCGTTCTTTGATGTTGGCACCGACTTCGAGTAAAGAAACCGTTTTCGCATCGAGGCAAACCAACAGGTTTCGGAAGTGTTCGGCCAGTCCGTTCACAAAGTGATGACCGTTAAATCCGTGGTTTAGGATTTCATTGAAGATGAGCAGGGCATCGCTGATGTTTTTGGACAGGATGCAATCTGTGATTTTAAAATAATAATCGTAGTCGAGAATGTTGAGGTTTTCGATTACGGCTTTATAGCTCACATCGCCGCCAGAGAAGCTCACGATCTGATCGAACATGGAAAGGGCATCCCTTAAAGCACCGTCTGCCTTTTGGGCAATGATGTGAAGCCCGTCGGCTTCCGCCTGAACCTGTTCGTTCTGGGCAATTTTACCCAGATGGCTGGCGATATCGTCGATCTGAATCCGACTGAAATCAAAGATCTGACAGCGCGAGAGAATGGTTGGGATAATCTTGTGTTTTTCGGTGGTTGCCAGAATGAAGATGGCATGTTTAGGCGGTTCTTCCAGGGTTTTCAAAAAGGCATTGAAGGCAGCCTGAGATAGCATGTGCACCTCATCAATGATGTAGATTTTATAGGATCCGAGTTGCGGGGCAAACCGTACCTGATCGATCAGGCTTCGGATGTCTTCCACTGAGTTGTTGGAGGCACCATCCAGTTCAACGATGTTGAGGGAATGGTTCTCATTGAATGCCCGGCAGGAATCACATTCGTCGCAGGCTTCAATGTTTTCGGTAATGCTAAAACAGTTGATGGTTTTTGCGAGAATCCGGGCGCAGGTGGTTTTTCCGACACCTCGAGGCCCGCAAAATAAAAAGGCCTGAGCCAGGTGATTGCTTTTGATGGCGTTTTTTAACGTAGAGGTAATGGCATGTTGCCCCACTACCGTATCGAAGGTAGAAGGTCTGTATTTTCTGGCTGATACAACAAAATTTTCCATGCCGCTAACGAAAAAACAAATATAACGGTTAATTGAGCGATATTTGCCGGCCATTTTTCAATTGTTTTTAACAATTTTTACAGGCCGGCGTTCCGTTGAAGGATGAATATAAAACAATAAATGCGTCGCAGGGGTTTGTAATTCAATAAAAATTTCTATTTTTGCCGTCCTTTTTTAGGGAAATGTTTAATTAAAATAAATTGGAAATGACAAAACGTTATGAGACTGTCTTCATTCTAACTCCCGTTTTATCTGCAGATCAGGTAAAGGAGACAGTTGCAAAATTTAAAAAGTCTTTGAAGGATGGCGGTGCCAATCTGACTCACGAAGAAGACTGGGGATTAAGAAAATTGGCTTACCCGATTCAGAAAAAATCGACCGGGTTTTACCATTTGTTTGAATATGAAGCTCCGGGCGAACTGATCGCTAACCTGGAATTGAACATGAAAAGAGACGAGAAGATTATGCGTTTCTTGACTGTTTCAATGGACAAGTATGCTATTGCTTTCGCGGAATCAAGAAAAACAAGAAAGCAAGCCTAAGTTTAACCTTTAAAACGAGAAACCATGTCAGAAAATAGTTCAGATATCAGATATTTAACTCCCCCGAACATTGAGTTATCCAAAGAAAAATATTGTCGATTCAGAAAGAACAGAATTAAATACATCGATTATAAAGATGAAAAATTCTTGCTTCAGTTCGTGAATGAACAAGGTAAATTGTTACCAAGAAGAATCACAGGAACGTCATTAAAGTATCAACGTAAAGTGTCTCAAGCGGTTAAGCGCGCACGTCACTTAGCTTTATTGCCTTATGTTGGTGATATGTTAAAATAATAGGAGGGCAGTAAAATGAAAGTTATACTAAAAGAAAACGTAGAAAACTTAGGGTTTAAAGACGAAGTAGTTGAAGTAAAGAACGGTTACGGTAGAAATTACCTGATCCCTAAAGGGATGGCTGCTCTTGCTACTGATTCGGCTATGAAAATGTTAGCTGAAAACCTGAAACAAAGAGCGGTTAAAGATCAAAAGGTCAAAGACGAAGCGCAAAAAACAGCTGATGCTTTGAAGGCTATGGCAGTAAAAGTAGCTGTTAAAGTGGGTGAGAAAGGAAAGATCTTTGGTTCTGTGAACGCCATTCAGCTGGCTGAAGCCATCGAGAAAAGCGGTCACGCCGTAGACAGAAGATACATCAAAATCAAAGGTGAGCCAATCAAAGAGGTTGGTACTTATGAGGCTAACGTAAGATTACACAAAGATGTAGATGCTGATTTTAACTTTGAAGTGGTTGCTGAGAAGTAATCCGACAAGATAATAAGTGAAAGGCCATGCAAATTTGTGTGGCCTTTTTTCTTGTTCAACAAAAATAAAATCGTACATTTGTCCCTGTAAACATACAGATGACGAATTGAGGGAACGGTAAGTTCCCTCTTTTTTTGGTAAAAAATGATAAGCGTAGATCAGGTAAAAGCATTGATAAAAGACAAACTCGAAGAGAAAGATTGTTTTGTGGTGGAACTGGAAGTGCGTCCGGGAAATAACATTCTTCTGGAGGTCGACAGTATGAAGGGATTTACCATTCAGGATTGCGTTGAGTTTAGTCGTGCCGTGGAGCATAACCTCGATCGCGAAACCGAAGATTTTGAGCTGCATGTTTCATCGCCCGGCCTGGATAAGCCATTCCGGGTTAAAGAGCAATACCTGAAAAACATCGGCAGGGAAGTGAAAGTGATCATGAACAACGATGAAAAAATCAGCGGGTTGCTGACGGCTGTAAATGACGATGGAATTGAGGTGGAATATTCCTACAAAGAGAAGGTCGAAGGGAAAAAGAAAAAGCAGACCGTCGTTGAACAGAAACATTTGGATTTTAATACTATAAAAGAAACTACATTAATAATATCGTTTAAATAAACAAAAATGGAAAGTTTAAGCCTAATAGATTCGTTCCAGGAATTTAAAGAATTCAAGGATATCGATAGAGCAACGCTGATGAATATTTTGGAAAGCGTATTTAGAAGTACCATCAAGAAAAGATTTGGAGACGATGAGAACTTCGATTTTATTGTGAACGTGGATAAAGGAGATTTGGAAATCTGGAGAAACCGTGAGATCGTTCCCGATGGAGAGGTAGAAGATGAAAATAAAGAGATCGCCTATTCGGATGCCATCAAGATCGAGCCTGATTTTGAGATCGGGGAGGAGGTTTCGGAAGAAGTGAAAATGGAAGACTTCGGTCGTAGAGCCGTACTTTCTTTGCGTCAGAACCTGATGTCGAAAGTGATGGAGCTGGAAAAAGACAACATCTATTCTCAATACAAAGACAGAGTGGGTGAGCTGATTACCGGAGAGGTTTATCAGGTGTGGAAACGCGAGATTCTGATTCTGGATGATGAAGACAATGAGCTGATCCTGCCAAAGAACGAACAGATTTCAAACGACCGGTTCAAGAAAGGCGATAACGTAAGAGCGGTAGTGGTGAAAGTGGAAATGAAAAACAACAAGCCGCTCATCATCCTGTCCAGAACGTCACCACTCTTCCTGGAACGTTTGTTCGAACTGGAAGTGCCGGAAATCTACGACGGTTTGATTACCATTAAGAAAATTGTCCGCGAACCGGGAGAAAGAGCTAAAGTGGCCGTGGAGTCTTACGACGACAGAATTGATCCGGTTGGAGCATGTGTGGGTATGAAAGGTGCCCGGATTCACGGCATTGTTCGTGAGCTGAGAAACGAGAACATCGACGTAATCAACTTTACCAACAACATCGAATTGTATATTCAACGTGCCTTGAGCCCGGCTAAGATCACAGCCATCAAACTGGATCACGAAAATAAAAGAGCCGAAGTGTTCTTAAAACCTGATCAGGTGTCACTGGCTATCGGTAGAGGTGGTTTCAACATCAAACTGGCCGGTAAACTGGTAGGTTTTGAAATTGATGTGTACCGTGATATGGACGATGATTCTGATGATGTTGCCATCGAAGAATTTGCTGATGAGATCGAAGAATGGATCATTACCGAACTGAAATCGGTTGGTTGTGATTCTGCCCGAAGCGTTCTGGAATTATCGGTTGAAGAACTGGTGAAAAGAACCGATCTGGAGATCGAAACCATCGAAGATGTAAGAAACATCCTGCAACAGGAATTCGAGGATTAAGAAAGCCAATAATTTTTAGATTAAAAGAAAATATATACTTTAGCACAAACGGATTGATAGCTTATGGCGCAAATTAAAAGATTAAGTAAAATTGCTCGTGAATTTAATGTTGGAATTCAGACACTGGTTGAGTTTTTGGCATCCAAAGGGGTTGAAATTGAAAGCAACCCGAATACCAAAATCGAAGCCGATGTGTATGAAATATTAGTGGATGAGTTTCAGTCGGAGAAGAGTGCCAAAGAAGAATCTAAAAAGGTGTCGATCGGTACCGAGAAGGAAACCATAACGCTGGATCAGGTTCAGGAAACGCCTAAGAAAGAGGAGGCTCAGGAGCTGAAGATCGAGCGCAAATTGTCGGAAGACGAACCTAAAGTGTTAGGTAAGATCGACCTGGATAAACTCAATACCAAAACCCGCCCCGGAAAGAAAACTGCGGAAGAGCCTAAAAAGGAAGAACCGAAAGAAGAGAAAAAACCGGAACCGGTTAAACAGCCGGAAGAGTATAAAACCAATTACGAAAAATTGGATGCTCCGAAAGTGTTGGGTAAAATCGAACTTCCGAAAGAAAAGAAAAGCAAACCACTCGCTTCTTCATCCGGCGACGACGACGACGCACACGGGAAGAAGAAACGGAAACGCATCACCCGCAAGGTGGATGTGGATAAAGCCAAAACCAATCAGTTTGGCAAAGGCAAGAAAAAAGCCGGGGGAAGGGTTGAACGTAAACCGGAACTGACCGAACAAGAGATTCAGGATCAGATCAAGGAAACACTGGCCCGGTTAACCGGTGGTGGTAAGAGCAAAGCGGCTAAGCACCGTAAAGAAAAACGCCAGGCTGTCAGCGAACAGATGGAAAAAGAGATGCAGGAGGCCGAAAAGGAAAAAAGCATCCTGAAAGTTACGGAATTCGTAACGGTAAGTGAGCTTGCTGCCATGATGGGTGTGAATGCCAATGAGGTGATCTCGGCCTGTATGAGCCTGGGAATGTTCGTTTCCATCAATCAGCGATTGGATGCGGAAACCCTTTCCATCATTGCGGAAGAACACGGGTATACCGTTCAGTTCGTTTCCGCTACCGAAGACAGTGAAGTGAGCTTCGAACAGGAAGATGAAGAAGGAGATCTGAAAGAACGGGCTCCTATCGTAACTGTTATGGGTCACGTTGACCACGGTAAAACGTCCTTACTGGATTACATCCGTAAAGCGAATGTAATCGAAGGCGAAGCCGGTGGTATTACTCAGCACATCGGGGCGTACTCGGTAAAAGTGGGTGAGAACAAGCGACTGACTTTCCTGGATACACCTGGTCACGAGGCCTTTACCGCCATGCGTGCCCGTGGTGCTCAGATTACCGATGTGGTTATTATCGTGATTGCGGCCGACGACAACGTGATGCCTCAAACCAAAGAGGCGATCAATCACGCGCAGGCTGCAGGAGTTCCGATGGTGTTCGCCTTTAACAAGATCGATAAGCCTGGAGCTAATCCGGATAAATTAAGAGAAGAGTTGTCTGCCATGAACATCCTCGTGGAAGATTGGGGTGGTAAATTCCAGTCTCAGGAGATTTCTGCTAAATCAGGACAAGGGATAGAAGATTTGCTGGAGAAAGTGATCCTGGAAGCAGAAGTATTGGAATTAAAAGCGAATCCCGATAAGAACGGTGTAGGAACCGTTATTGAATCGGAGCTCGATAAAGGACGTGGATACGTATCTACCCTGCTGGTTCAGGGCGGAAACATGAAGATCGGAGACGTGATCCTGGCCGGCTGCTACAGCGGTAAGGTGAAAGCCATGTTCGACGATAAAGGAAATAAAGTAACTGAAGCCGGCCCATCTATGCCGGTGTCCATCCTCGGACTGGACGGTGCTCCAAGTGCGGGTGATAAGTTCCACGTTATGAACGACGAACGGGAAGCCCGTTCCATTGCCGAAAGAAGATTGCAGTTGCAACGTGAACAAGGGGTTAGAACCCAGAAACACATTACACTGGATGAGATCGGACGACGATTGGCGATCGGAGACTTCAAAGAGTTGAATATCATTATTAAAGGTGATGTGGATGGTTCGATCGAAGCGTTATCCGACTCATTACAAAAATTATCAACCGATCAGGTGGAAGTGAACATCATTCACAAATCCGTTGGTCAGATTTCCGAATCCGATGTGATGCTGGCAGCTGCTTCAGATGCCATTATCGTTGGTTTCCAGGTTCGTCCGTCTGCTAACGCCAGAAAACTGGCCGAAAAAGAGCAGATCGACATTCGTCTGTATTCCATCATCTACGATGCCATCGAAGAGATCAAAGACGCCATGGAAGGAATGCTGGCTGCCAAGATCGAAGAAAAAGTGGTTGCTACCGTTGAAATCCGGGAGCTTTTCAAAGTTTCTAAAGTGGGTACCATTGCCGGATGTATGGTTCAGGATGGTAAGATCAACAGAAACAGTAAGGTGAGGTTGATCCGTGAAGGTATCGTGATCTACACCGGAGAACTAGGTTCACTGAAACGCTTCAAAGACGATGTGAAAGAGGTGGCCAAAGGCTATGAATGCGGATTGAACATTGCCAATTTCAACGACATCAAAGTAGGCGATATCCTAGAAGCTTACGAAGAAGTGGAAGTAAAGCAAAAATTGAATTAAATTATTGATAATCAACAACAAAAAAGCCGGACATCGTCCGGCTTTTTTGTTGGGTTCAATTCCTTAGTTCGCCCCGTATTCGATCTCGTCTCTAACGATGAAACAGTTCGGGAAATGCTTGGTCAGATCATTTTTGAATTTCAGTGCTTCGATCTTTGTCTTGAAATCACCTACCCGCACTTTGTAATAGGGCTGTTCATACACTTCGTAGGCCTCTGTTTTTCGATAAATCCGGCTAAATGCAAGCCTGGCATCTTTGGCCGGTTGACGCTTGTTTCCGGAGTAAATTTGGATCCGGTACCCTTCCAGCTTAAAACCGGATGAATAGGTTTCGTTGAGCTTATCAATGCGGCTGTCTTTGATGATGTCAACGCGATGGGATTTCGTAGAATCAGGAACGGCAGTATCCTGCGCTTTTGCAATTAAAAACGAGCTAAATGAGAAGATTATACCTAAAAATATTTTCATTTTGTCACTTACTTGAAAGCCAAAAATACATTAATTATTAATATTTGGTTGAAACTTTATCAACTAACAGACCAAAAATATGAATTTGGTAATATGCTTATTTAGATTAATTCTAAATTAATAAGTTCTGATTCTTTTTTTTGAAAAACGTTTAGTAAAAACCGCCCATAATTATACATTTGTTTGCAATTGCACTTAGGTCTATTTAAAAAAATTCATAAAGAAATTGTAACTTATTTAGTATGAACAAGATAACCAACCTAACAAAAGAGAGTACGCTATTTAAAGTATTTTTATTTTGTTTATCTTTTCTGTTCTTTCAATTCAATTCATATTCACAAGACGGGAAAAAGCTATTCAAAGCCAATTGTGCTGCCTGCCACAGTGTAGGAGCTAACAAAGTTGTAGGGCCTGGTTTACAGGGGGTTACCGAGAAACGTTCTGCCGAATGGTTGCACAGCTGGATCAAGAATTCCGGTGAAATGATCGCTTCCGGAGACGGTGATGCGGTTGCTATTTTCGAAGAATATGGAAAAGTGATCATGCCTCCTCAACCTGTTGATGATGCTCAGATCGATGCCATTTTGGAATACATCAATAACCCGAATGATGGTGAAACTGCTGCAGGGCCAACTCCTCCGGGAGGTGGAGATTTAACCACTGCTGCCCCTGAAGACAACAGCACCATGATCTACGTGTTCGGTGCTGCGATTTTGTTATTGGTGATCTTGATTTTTACCCTGAACAGAACCGGGTTGTTCTTACGTGAAACCATTGCGAAAAACGAAGGTGAAGAGTATAAAGGCCCGACCACATTGTGGGAAAGCCTGAGAGAAGTGATGCGTAATAACAAGGGGATCGTTGCCGCTGTCGTGATCGTGTTGTTCTTCGGCGGACTGCTTGACTTAATGGACGGTGCATTCGAAATCGGTGTTCATCAGGGCTACAAACCGGAACAACCGATCAAGTTCTCGCATAAGATTCATGCCGGTGACGATAAGATCGATTGTAACTATTGTCACTCTTCTGCTCGTCACAGTAAAACATCAGGAATCCCTTCTCTGAATGTTTGTATGAACTGTCACAAGCACATCGACGGATCAAGCGGTAAAACCTTTATGTACAATGGAAAACAATATTCCATGACCGAAGAGATCCAAAAAATTTACGACCACCTCGATTACGATAGAGAAACCCAAACTTACGGTGATAATCCAACGCCGGTTCAATGGGTTAAAATCCACAACTTACCAGACCACGTTTTCTTTAGCCACGCGCAACACGTTACAGCCGGCAAACAAAAATGCCAGACTTGTCACGGTCCTGTAGAGGAAATGGACGTGGTTGCCCAGGATGCTCCGTTAACCATGAAATGGTGTATCGAGTGTCATAATGCTACGGCTGTGGCCACAGAAGGTAATGGTTACTATGACGAAATGCATGCCCGCATGACTCCTGAATTCAAAGAACAAGTGATGGAAGACGGAGTAATTACCGTGAAAGAGATCGGTGGTTGGGAATGTGCTAAATGTCATTATTAATATAATTAGAACTTATAAGCTTTAAGATAATATGGCTAATTCAACAAAATATTGGAAAGGTTTAGAACAACTTGAAAATGATTCGAGCTTTGTTGAGGCAAACCAGAATGAGTTTGCTGAGGAACTTCCGGTAACGGAATTTTTACAAGACAAAGAAACCCTGGAAGGAAGTACCACTTCCAGAAGAGATTTCCTGAAGTACTTAGGGTTCGGTGTAGCTGCCGCTTCTTTAGCAGCTTGTGAAACTCCTGTAACCAAAGCGATCCCTTACCTGAACAAACCTGAAGAGATCATCCCGGGTGTGGCAAATTACTATGCTTCTACTTTCTATGATGGTCATGATTTTTGTCCGGTGTTGGTAAAAACCAGAGAAGGTCGCCCGATCTTCGTAAGTGGAAACTCCGCTTGTGGCATGACCGGTGGCGATGTGAACGCCAGAGTCAATGCTTCAGTTCTTTCCTTATACGATAACACCCGATTGAAAGCCCCGATGGCCGGAGGTAAAGAAACGACCTGGGATGCAATCGATGCCGAATTAGGAAAAACATTGAAAGGTGGTAAAAACGTGAGAGTGTTAACGTCAACTGTTATCAGCCCGTCTTTCCAACATATTTTAAATGACTTCGTAAACTCAAGTGCCGCTATGGATGTGGCTGAAGGTGAAGAAATGCCTGAAGCTCCAACCAGCACACAGCATATTGTTACGTACGATACGATCTCTTATTCCGGAATGTTGGATGCTAACAAAGCCAGCTTCGGAAAAAGAGCCATCCCTACCTACAAATTCGCCAACGCGAAAGCCATAGTGAGTGTAGGAGCCGATTTCTTATCCGGATGGCTGGATTCCATCATGTATGGTAAAGGCTATACCGAAAGAAGAAAACCGGAAGGCGAATGGATGTCTAAACACTTCCAGTTTGAAGCCAACATGACCCTGACCGGTTCGAATGCCGATGTCAGAGTTCCTGTTAAGCCATCTGAGTACGGTGCAGTTGTTGCTGCTCTATACAATGCTGTTGCCGCAAAAGTTGGTGGGTCAAAAATCAAAGGAGATGCTCCTGCTTCTGCTGCTGCTGATGTGGCTGCTGCTGCCGAAAGTTTATTGGCTGCAAAAGGCGAGTCCATCGTGGTTTGCGGTTCTAATGATAAAAACGTTCAGATTCTGGTAAATGCCCTGAACAACATGCTGGGCAACTACGGTAAAACCATCGACATGGATCATGTGTCCTACACCAAACAAGGTGACGATGCCAAAGTAGCCGAACTGATCAAAGATATGGAAGCCGGTAAAGTAGATGCTTTATTGATTTACGGTGTTGATCCGGTTTATTCTATGGGCAACAAATTTGCCAGCGCTTTGAAGAAAGTGAAAACAACCGTTTCATTCGCTTCCAAAATGGACGATACCGCTGCTGCCTGCCAGTACGTTTGTCCGGACAACCACTGGTTGGAGTCCTGGAATGATGCGATGCCTGTTGCAGGTCATTACGCATTAACTCAGCCTACGATTTCTCCGCTGTTTGACACCCGTCAGGCACAAGAGAGCATCTTGAAATGGTCAGGAAACAACACATCTTATTACGATTATATCCAGGCTTACTGGGAGAGAAACCTGTTTCCGGGTTCAGGGGCATTGATGTTCTCTGATTTCTGGAATAAAGCATTGCACGATGGTATCTATGGGGTTTCTGCTATGCATGCGCATGCCGAAGCTCCTGTTGCTGCTGCCGAAGGCGAAGAAATGGCCATGGGCGGTTTTAACGCCGATGTGAATGCCGCCGCCGCTGAGGTTGCCAAGGTAAAATCAGGTGGAACAGAGCTTGTACTTTACGTGAAAGAAGGTGTTGGATGCGGTAATAGTGCAGATAACCCTGTACTTCAGGAATTACCGGATCCGGTAACAAAAATTACCTGGGATAACTACGTAACCATGAATCCTTCCGAAATGAAGGAGCAAGGGTTCAACACCATCCTCGGACAAGAAAGCCCTGCCAACATGGTTAGCGTTACAGCCAACGGAGCTACCGTTGAATTGCCTGTGATCGCTCAGCCGGGTCAGGCTAAAGGTACGATCGGAATCGCATTAGGATATGGGAAGAAAGTAGGTAAAATGAGTGAGCCTACCGGTAAAAATGCTTATCCGTTGTTAGCGATGGCTAAAGACGGTGCGGTATCATACTACACTGTTGCTACCATTACACCGATAGAGGGAACTTACCCGATCGCGGCTGCTCAAACGCATCAAACGGTAATGGGTCGTGATTCCATCATCAGAGAAACTACACTGGATGTATTCAAAGGTGGTTCCAAAGAAGATTACAATCCCGATCATTTATTGATCGCTCATGAAAACGGCGAGCAGGTTAAAAAGAAAACCGAAGAATTTGATTTGTGGGCCACGCATCCTGTTAAAGATATCGGACACCGTTGGGGACTGTCTATCGACATGAACCTGTGTACCGGATGTGGCGCCTGTGTTACAGCATGTAACCTGGAAAACAACATTGCTGTTGTTGGTAAAGACGAAGTTAGAAGAGGAAGAGAAATGCACTGGTTACGTATTGACAGGTACTACTCCAGTGAGCATGAACCACTCGGAAATGTTGGTGGAACCCACGAAAAAACCATGGAAGCTACGGAAAAAGGAGCTATCGGTGCTTATACCGAAATGGAAAGCCCTGCCGATAACCCGCGCGTAGTGTTCCAACCGATGATGTGTCAGCACTGTAACCACGCCGGTTGTGAAACCGTTTGTCCGGTTGCAGCTACAACGCATAGTAACGAAGGGCTGAACATGATGGCCTACAACCGTTGTATCGGAACCAGATATTGTGCAAACAACTGTGCTTACAAAGTAAGACGCTTCAACTGGTTCAACTACATGGCTTACCATAAATTCGAAGAGATCAACCCATCTCAGGATGATCTTGGAAGAATGGTACTGAACCCTGACGTGGTTGTAAGAGCCAGAGGGGTGATGGAAAAATGTAGCATGTGTGTTCAGAACATTCAGGCTGGTAAACTGGAGGCTAAGAAAGCCGGAACTCCTGTTATGGACGGTTCGATCCAAACGGCTTGTTCCAGCGTTTGTGGTTCCGGAGCAATCACTTTTGGTGACCTGAACGATAAAGACAGTAAAGTAAGAGCTGGTATGGACAGCAACAGAGCATACAGAGTGATAGAAGAAGTAGGACAGGATCCTAACGTATACTATCAACTGAAAGTTAGAAATGTTAAACAAAACGAAGCTTAATAGTTTTATATAAAAGATTATAAAATGCATAGAGAAGCATCAATAAGAGAACCTTTAGTATTAGGAAATCCTACGTACAGCGACATTACACGGGATGTACTTCACACGATTGAAAACAAACCGACTAAAGGATGGAAAATATTAATGACAATCGCCTCGATCATTGCCGTTTGGGGTGTTGGTTGTATCCTATATTTATTGGGTGTCGGTGTCGGAACCTGGGGTTTGAATAAGACCGTAGGTTGGGCATGGGATATTACCAACTTCGTTTGGTGGGTTGGTATCGGTCACGCCGGAACCCTGATCTCGGCGGTACTCTTACTGTTCAGACAGAAATGGAGAATGGCGATTAACCGCCCGGCGGAAGCCATGACCATCTTTGCGGTATTCATGGCCGGATTGTTCCCGATGATCCACATGGGTCGTATCTGGATGGCTTACTGGGTATTACCAATTCCCAACCAGTTCGGTTCGTTATGGGTAAACTTCAACTCCCCGCTGTTGTGGGACGTATTCGCGATCTCTACGTATTTATCAGTTTCGTTGGTGTTCTGGTACATCGGGTTAATTCCTGATTTCGCCACCATCAGAGACAGAGCTACCCGTCCGGTACAAAAGTTAATGTACAGCTTGTTGAGCTTCGGATGGAGCGGTAATGCCAAAGCCTGGCAACGTTTCGAAGAAGTATCACTGGTACTGGCCGGTTTGGCAACACCACTGGTATTCTCGGTTCACTCGATTGTATCGATGGACTTCGCTACCTCGGTAATTCCGGGTTGGCATACCACCATCTTCCCGCCTTACTTCGTTGCGGGAGCCGTTTTCTCCGGATTCGCCATGGTACAAACCATCATGATCATTGTACGGAAGGTGATGCGCCTGGAGCAATATGTTACCATCAAACACATCGAATACATGAACCTCGTAATCATCGTTACCGGTTCCATCGTAGGTGTGGCTTACTTAACCGAGTTGTTTATTTCTTACTACTCCGGTGTGGAATACGAATCATACGCTTTCATTAACCGATTCTCAGGTCCTTACTGGTGGTCTTACTGGGCGATGATGACCTGTAACGTGGTTTCTCCTCACTTGTTCTGGGTGAAAAAATGGAGAACGAACTTAACCTTTACGTTTATCATGTCTATCGTGGTAAACATCGGGATGTGGTTCGAGCGTTTCGTAATTATCGTAACATCCATTCACAGAGATTACGTGCCATCCAGCTGGTCGATGTTCCACCCGACCTGGGTTGATATAGGAATCTTCATCGGTACGCTGGGAATTTTCAGTGTATTCTACCTGTTGTTCCTGAAATACTTCCCGGTATTGGCATTCAATGAGGTTAAAACCATCCTGAAATCATCAGGACAGCAATATAAAAACATGACGGACGAAGAATTCCACAAACTTCACCCGGTAAAAAAATAATAGATAATTAGTTTTAAGAGATAAGTTATGTCAGACAAAACAATATACGCAATCTACGACGATGACTATGTACTTTTAGAAAGTGCAAAACATTTGGTAGAGAAAGGAGTTCATATCCGAGATGTATTCTCTCCTTTCCCGATTCACGGCTTAGACCCTGTTATTGGTTTACCAAGAACCAGAATCGCCATTGCAGCATTTATTTATGGTATGATCGGAGTTTCTTTGGCTTTAACCGGAATGTGGTTCTTCATGATCCACGACTGGCCGATGAATATTGGTGGTAAACCTAATTTTTCTTTGTTTGATAACATTCCGACTTTCGTTCCGGTAACATTTGAGTTCGGTGTACTTTGTGCCGCTCACGGTATGGCCATTACATTCATGCTAAGAAACTGGACACTGCCGGGAATGAAAGCTAAAAATCCATACCCAAGATCTACGGATGATCGTTTCGTTATGGAAATCCACACGCATGATAATGAAGTTAGCGAAGACGAGATCACGTCTTTAATTAACCAGACTCATGTACTGGAAATTGATGTAAAACATTCATAGTATTTGACACACGATATCTTATGAAAAGAACTTATTTGAATAGAATCACAACAATCGCGCTGGCAGCAGTAGCCGTTTTTTCGATCTCATCATGTAAAGAAGAGGGCGGTTTGGCTCCTGAATACATGCCTGATATGTATCGTTCACCTGCTATTGAACCTTATGTGGATTATGGTGAAGTACAAGGAAAATACAGCAATCCGGAATACACAGACCGTATGTCTGCCCGCAACCCGGTTGAAGGGACCATCGCCAGAGGTTACATGCCTTATGCCTACGAGAACACTCCTGAAGGTTATGATCTGGCTGGCCAAAATCTGACCAATCCGATTGCTTATTCGGAAAACGTAAAAGCTGAAGGTAAAGAATTGTTCGGTATGTTCTGTGTTCACTGCCATGGTGATAAAGGACAAGGAGACGGAACACTTGTACAACGAGATAAGTTCCCGCCGATCCCGACCAAATTCACACCTGAATTGCAATTACCGGAAGGTAAAATGTTCCATACCATTACTTACGGTAAAGGTCTGATGGGAGCACATGCCTCTCAGTTAAATCAGGAGGAAAGATGGAAACTGGTACACTACATCAGAGCAGAGTTTATGGGATTGGCTCCTGCGGCCGTTCCTGCTGAAGCAGCAGAAGAAGCTGCTCCTGCCGAAGAAGTGGCCGCCGAAGCAGCACCTGAAGCGCCGGCCGGTGAGGAAGAAAATCATGAAGCACATTAAAAAATAACGGAATAAAACATTCTATAACATGGAATATACAATATCAAATAAAGCTAAACTGACTACCATAATTCTGGTAGTAGTCGGGATCGCATCTTTAGCAGTCGGATTGCTAACCGGTCACGGAGAACATACTTCTACGCGACTTTGGGCTAATTTGCTGGTGAATGGATACTTCTTCTTCAGCATTTCTTTAGCAGCCGTATTCTTTATCGCTTTACAGTATGTGTCTGAAATGGCATGGGGAGTTACCACACAACGGATCTTTCAGGCCATCATGAGCTACATGCCTATCGGTGCGGTGGTATTGTTGGTCGTATTCGTTGCGTCATCATTACACATGAACCACCTGTACCACTGGATGATGCCAGGTGTTATGGAAGAAGGTTCCGAGCATTATGATCCGATCATTGCCGGAAAATCAGCTTACCTGAACCAACCTTTCTTCTGGGGTAGAACCATCGCTTATATTTTGGTATGGTACTATTTTGCCAGATGGTTCAGAAAAAAATCGTTAGAGGAAGACAGACTGGAATTGAACGGACAAACATCTCCGGTATATACCAAAGCAATCGTTAAAGGTGTGATTTTTATTGCCTTCTTTGCTTACACGTCTTCATCTTCAGCCTGGGATTGGATCATGTCTATCGATACTCACTGGTTCAGCACCATGTTCGGTTGGTATTGCTTCTCCGGTATGTGGGTGTCCGTAATGATCGTTGCCGTTGTATTGGTTCAGTACCTGAAAAGAAACGGCTACCTGAAAGAAGTAAACTCAAGCCACGTTCACGATCTGGGGAAATGGATGTTCGCCATCAGTTGTTTATGGTCTTACATCTGGTTCAGCCAGTTTATGCTGATCTGGTATTCCGATATCCCGGAAGAGGTAACTTACTACATCCAACGTTTTGAAGATTATAAAGTGTTGTATTTAGGCACCTTCTTCGTAAACTTCTTCTTGCCATTCTTTGTATTGATGTCAAGAGATGCAAAAAGAAATGGTATTTTCTTAATCCCTGTAGCGTTGATTATTTTCTTAGGACACTGGATGGATGTGTTGATCATGGTACTGCCAGGTACGATGTTCGATCACGGCCACGTAGGTGCCGTTGAGATCGGTATGTTCTTAACCTTCCTGGGAATCTTCATCTTTACCGTGTTAAGAGCATTATCGAAAGCACCGCTGATGACTAAAAATCATCCGATGTACGATGAAAGTATTCATTTACATACTTAATAGAATTTAGAATATAGTTATATAGAAAGTCTTAAAATTATGATGACCGTTGTAATAGTAATAGCAGTTTTATTAGTAATAGTAACCGGAGTCCAGTTACTTAAAATTGCAGAGCTAAGAGCTAAAAGTAAAGGCGAGAATATTTGGGAAGTAAAAGAGAAAGATGGGAAGTTTCAGGCTTCTTTGATGATCGTTTTCCTGATAGCCTACATGGCCTATTTCTTTTGGCAAATTTATGCCTGGGGCGACCGGGTTCTTCCTGAACCAGCGTCCGAGCATGGTGTGCCTTACGATTTCTTGTTGAATTTAACACTCGGTATCATCTCTTCCGTGTTCGTGTTAACACATATTTTCTTGCTGTATTTCGCGTACAAATATGCTTACAGTGCAAAACGTAAAGCCTATCACTTTGCTCACAGTAACAAACTCGAGTTGATCTGGACGATCGTTCCTTCTTTGGCTTTAACCGTACTGATCCTTTTCGGATTAAATAACTGGAACAAGATCATGAAACCGGTTCCTGCTGAAACGGAACACGTGTTGCTGGAGTTAACCGGTCAGCAGTTTACCTGGACAGCCAGATATGCCGGAGAAGACAAAAAACTGGGCCGTTCTCACGTTACCCTGATTGAAGGTGCTAATGCTACCGGTGTTGATGCTACCGATGAGTTCGCTAAAGATGACAAAATCGTTAAAGGAGAATTCCACTTACCGGTAAATGTTCCCGTACAATTCGTGTTCAGATCAATCGATATCATCCACAGTGCCTACATGCCACACTTCAGATCTCAAATGAACTGTGTGCCCGGAGTGAAAACGCAATTTAACTTCGTTCCGACCAAAACGACTGCTGAGATGAGAGAGATTACCGGAAACAAAGATTTCAACTACATTTTATTGTGTAACAAAATCTGCGGAGCTGCTCACTACAACATGCAAATGGACATCGTAGTGGAAAGCAAAGAAGATTACGAAAAATGGTTAGCAGAGCAAAAAAGCTTTGTTGAATAAAGAAATTAGAATTTAGAACATTACTTAATTTAAAATAAGAATGAGTACACATCATCATCATCACGAAGATTTTTTATTTAAATACATCTTCAGTACTGATCACAAAATGATTTCGAAGCAGTTTTTGATAACTGGTTTTACAATGGGATTTATCGGTTTGGTAATGTCAACATTGTTCAGACTTCAGCTGGGATGGCCAGGTGAGAGCTTTGAAATGGTTGAGTTGTTAATGGGAAGCTGGCAGGAAAACGGCATTATGGCTCCGGATAAGTACCTGGCTCTTGTAACTATGCACGGTACCATCATGGTATTCTTCTTATTAACTGCCGGATTAAGTGGTACGTTCAGTAACCTATTGATTCCATTACAGATTGGAGCTCGCGATATGGCTTCAGGATTCCTGAACATGTTATCTTACTGGTTCTTCTTCCTGTCTTCTGTATTGATGCTGATCTCTTTATTTGTTGAAGGTGGTGCTGCATCAGCCGGATGGACTATTTATCCTCCGTTGAGTGCTTTACCACAAGCAATTCCGGGATCCGGAGCTGGTATGACCCTTTGGTTGTTTTCGATGGCGATCTTTATTGTTTCCTCGCTGTTGGGAAGTTTGAACTACATCGTTACCATCTTTAACATGCGTACCAAAGGAATGTCTATGACCAGACTTCCTCTTACCATTTGGGCTTTCTTGTTCACAGCCATCATCGGGGTGTTATCGTTCCCTGTATTGCTTTCAGCAGCATTGCTGTTAGTAATGGACAGAATGTTCGGAACCAGTTTCTACTTATCCGATATTTATATTGGCGGACAGGTATTAGACCACGCCGGAGGTAGCCCGATCTTATTCGAACACTTGTTCTGGTTCTTAGGTCACCCGGAGGTATACATCGTATTGTTACCTGCATTGGGGATCACTTCTGAGATCATATCAACCATGGCCAGAAAACCGATCTTCGGTTACCGTGCCATGATCGGTTCCATGATGGCGATCGGATTCCTGTCGTTTATCGTTTGGGGTCACCACATGTTCGTTACCGGTATGAACCCTTTCTTAGGTGCCGTATTTACATTCACCACCTTATTGATCGCTATTCCTTCTGCAGTAAAAGTGTTTAACTACATCACTACCCTGTGGAAAGGAAATATCGTTTACTCTCCGGCTACTTTGTTCAGTGTCGGACTGGTTTCCACTTTCATTACCGGTGGTGTTACAGGTCTTGTATTGGGGAACTCTGCACTGGATATCAACGTGCACGATACCTATTTCGTGGTAGGTCACTTCCACATCGTAATGGGCTTATCAGCCATCTTTGGTATGTTCGCCGGGGTTTACCACTGGTTCCCGAAATTGTTCGGAAGAATGATGAACAATAAACTGGGTAACCTGCACTTCTGGACGACCATCGCTTCGGCATACGGGGTATTCTTCCCGATGCACTTCTTAGGGCTAGCCGGTGTTCCAAGAAGGTATTACACCAACTCGGAATTCCCATTGTTTGATAACATGGTTGATATCAATGAGTTTGTGAGCACCTTCGCTGTTATCGCACTGGTTGCTCAGTTGATCTTTATGTTCAACTTCATTTACAGTGCATTCAGAGGTCCTAGAGCACCTCAGAATCCATGGAAAGGAACTACCCTGGAATGGACAACTCCGGTTGAACACATCCACGGAAACTGGTATGGAGAAATTCCTGCCGTTTACAGATGGCCTTACGATTACAGTAAAGTAGACGAGAACGGTGAATTCCTTTACGGAGATGATTACATCATGCAAACCACTCCTATGGGAGAAAACGAAAATGACGGAGGACACTAATCCATGACTTCGATCGCAATGGAAAATATGGACTACAAACAAGAAGTGAAGAACAAAACTTCCAAGCCTTTGCTATGGATCGGCATAGTGAGTATTGTAATGTTCTTCGGTGGTCTGACCAGTGCGGTAATCGTTAGTCAGGGTGGTGGCGGATTCATCAACATCGCCTTACCGGATGCATTTTTGGTAAGTACCATCGTGATCGTATTAAGTAGTATCGCTTTCCACCTCGGTTTACTTGCAACCAAAAAAGGGAAACAACAACAAGCCAAAATGGCCGTGCTCGCTACCATGGTACTGGGATTAACATTTGTGTTTACTCAGTATTTGGGTTGGAGCGATCTGGTGGCTCGTGGTTATTATTTGAGCGGAACCTCACAAGAGAGTTCTTATTTGTATTTGTTAACCATCCTGCACGTACTACACCTGATTGGTGGTTTGGTTAGCTTATCCATCGTATTAGTAAAAACATTCAAGAAAAGATATACCCCTCAAAACTACCTTGGAGTAGAAGTAAGCATCACTTACTGGCACTTCTTAGGTGGCTTGTGGATTTACCTTTTCTTCTTTTTAATGTATATAACAGCTTAGAAAAAACAATTTAATATGTCTCATACAGCAGTAGTAGATAGCAAAACAGCATGGGCAGGAGATAATAATTCTCCTTTCGGAGCCGGCTACGGTAAATTAATGATGTGGTTTTTCTTAATGTCAGATGCCCTGTCATTTACCGGATTTTTAGCAGCATATGGTTTTTACCGTCACAGTTATGGTGATATCTGGCCATCAGCCGAAAATGTGTTTACCCATTTTCCATTTATGCATGGACACCACCCACTTTTGTATGTGGCCTTAATGACCTTTATCCTGATTATGAGTTCCGTAACCATGGTACTGGCTGTGGAAGCAGGTCATCGTATGGATAAAAAAGGCGTGATAAAATGGATGTTCTGGACCATCGTTGGTGGTTTGATCTTCGTTGGATCTCAGGCCTGGGAATGGTATCACTTTATCCACGGAACCGAGTTAGGTGCCATTGAATTGGGTATTGGTACTTACACCTTACCTGATGGTACTGTTGAACACACTCAAGGCATTATCGCTCGTTGGGCCGATGAATCCAAACAAGCTCTTTTGTTGCCGTGGAGAGAGGTAGCAACCGATAACACTTCTGCTTATCTGCAACTTACCGGTCAGGCTATGCAAGATGCGGTAGCAGGTGGACATGAAGTTTATGGTGCTAACTTAACACACAACGAGTACGGTCACCCGTTATTCGGCGACTTCTTCTTCTTCATCACCGGTTTCCACGGTACTCACGTATTCAGTGGTGTGGTCTTGAATTTTATCATTTTTGTGAATGTGATCATGGGTACTTACCAGAAGAGAGGACACTACGAAATGGTAGAAAAAGTCGGATTATACTGGCACTTTGTAGATTTAGTTTGGGTATTTGTATTTACATTCTTCTACCTGGTTTAATTTTAAAAAATATTTATCGATATGGAACATTCAGATCAACCTTATAAATACGCTGTTCATCATTCTGAAGAGGAAGGAAAGAAAACCAGAAGAATGATATGGAACATGTTCTGGGTCTTATTAGTGATAACTACCGTAGAGGTAACCCTTGGGATGTTTTGGAAAGAATGGGGCGTGTCATGGCACTTTGTAAAAATGACCTTCATCGTCATGACCATCGCCAAAGCCTACTTTATCGTGGCTTACTACATGCACTTGAAACATGAAAGAGGATCGTTGCAAAATACGATCATCGTACCGTTCGTGTTGCTGGCATTATACCTCATGTACCACGTATTTACGGAAGGAACTTTTGACACCTTTATTCGTCACTATCCTTTCTAAGGCATAAAAAAGATATGTAAAGATCACAAGAAATTGTGATCTTTTTTTTATCATAAAATATGAAGCAATCTTCCAAATTCAAATCCGTACTCATTCTGTTCATCATCCTGTTCTTACCGGGATCTGTATACCTCTTGTTGTATACAGGGGAACACCACTTTAAAAAGCTTCCCTATATCGGTCCGAAGGAAGCGGTGCAACATGCTGATGGAACTTATGATACCAACTATCATAAAATTCCCTATTTCGAATTCACCAATCAGGACGGAGAAAAAGTCACCAGCAATGACCTGGATGGAAAAGTCTATGTAGCCGATTTCTTCTTCGTGACCTGCCCGACCATCTGCCCGAAGATGACCACCAATATGAAATATGTACAGGATCAGTTCAGCGACCGAAAAGACCTCCGGTTCATTTCGATCACCGTGAATCCGGAACATGATACCGTAGAAGTACTGAAAGAATACGCCGAACGCGTTCATGCCAATACCGAAACGTGGGATTTCCTGACCGGCCCTAAAGAAGCGATCTATGATGTGGCCCTCAACGGATTCTTCGTAAGTGCCCAAAAAGACGAAGTAGCCCCCGGTGGATTTTTGCACTCGCAATACCTGATCCTCATCGACAAGAAAGGACACATCCGCGGAATCTTCGACGGAACCATCCACAAAGTGGTTAAGGAAGAACTGGGTGATGCCATTGATATCCTCTTTAAAGAGGAAGTGGTACCCATGAAAGGGGAGAAAAAGAACCAAATAGAACAACGAAAATAGCCCGCTGTAAGGCTTTCCTGCGTAACTTTGAAGAAGATGAACATCGCCACAAAAATAGGACTCCTGCTGCTTTTTGTTTTCATGAAGGGTGTTGCCTTTTCACAATGCGCCATGTGTAAAGCCGTTGCCGAATCCGATGTGGAATCCGGTGGTACTGCCGCTAAAGGCATCAACGACGGGATCATCTACCTGATGCTCATTCCTTATGTGCTTATCGCTACGGTCGGGTTTTTTATCTACCGCCACTACAAAAAGAATAAACTATCTGAAACCCATTAAGTTTCAGCTTGCCATGTGTACGTTTATTTCCAGGATCAACCATTCAGTCATTTTTATTCTTTTCCTGCTTATTCCTGCCTCATTCTGTGCTCAGGTTGTTGAAGATACTCCGCTTACTTTCGAGGATCAGTACCGCAAAAGCTTTCATAGCAAACCCAAGCTGGATGTTAAATTCGATAACCGGTTTTCTTTTATCCGTGACAACGATGTGAAAACCATCGGCGTTAAAGTCGGATTCAGTTTCAGGCGGAAATTCAAAGTCGGATTGGGGATCAATCAAATGCTGCTGCCGGTAGAGAAGACTGTGGTGGAAGGCGACACCACCTTACCCGTGAACCTGGAATACTTTTATTTCTCCCCCTACATCGAATATGTGTTTTTCAATTCCCGGAAGTGGGAATTCAGTTTGTCGACACAATTCGGGATCGGAGGGGCAAGTTATCAATACAACAACACCGAAGGAAAAAAGATTAAGCTGGTTGAGTCGGTCGTATTGTCCTATGAACCGGCTACGCTTATCGATTATAAGATTATCCGCTGGTTCGGGATCGGTACCGGAGTCGGTTATCGGTTCATCTATTACAAAAGTCCGGGTGTGAAAGAACAATTCTCCTCTCCGGAATACGTCATCAAACTGAAGGTCTATTTGGGTGAGATCTTCCGAACCCTTACCGGAAAAGAATTGGATATTGATGATTGATGAGGCATCCCTTTTATTCTTATTTTTGTTTACATGAACGATTACCTCGATCCGAATAATGAAAACCTAAGCTCCGCCGAACGCGAGTTCGAAAGGGTGCTTCGCCCGCTGAGCTTCGACGACTTTACCGGTCAGGAGAAGGTGGTGGACAACCTCAAGGTATTCGTTCAGGCCACCAAACAACGGGGTGAGGCGTTGGATCATGTTTTATTACACGGCCCGCCGGGATTAGGGAAAACTACTCTGGCCAACATCATTGCCAACGAATTGGGTGTCGGATTTAAAGTCACTTCAGGTCCTGTGCTGGAAAAGCCGGGCGATCTGGCGGGACTGCTCACCAACCTCGAAGAAGGCGACGTGTTGTTCATTGATGAAATTCACCGGCTTTCTGCCGTCGTGGAAGAATACCTCTATTCCGCCATGGAGGATTACAAGATCGACATTATGATCGATACCGGTCCGAATGCCCGCAGCGTAGAGATCGAACTGAGTCCGTTTACCCTGATCGGAGCCACAACGCGAACAGGTTTGTTGACATCACCGTTAAGAGCCCGTTTCGGAATTACATCCCGATTGGAATATTACGATGCCAATTTGCTTTCGAAGATCATCAAACGTTCTGCAGATATCATCAACGTGGGTATCGACGATAATGCGGCAGATGAAATTGCTCGGCGTAGTCGCGGAACACCACGAATCACCAATGCTTTGTTACGTCGTGTACGCGATTTCGCGCAGGTGAAAGGCGACGGACGTATCAACAAGGAAATTGCTCTCGTCGGGCTCGATGCACTAAATGTGGATAAGAACGGGCTGGATGATATGGATAATCGAATTCTGTCAGCCATCATCGATAAATTCAAAGGCGGCCCTGTCGGACTGACCACCATTGCCACGGCTGTGAGTGAACAAGCGGGAACTATTGAAGAGGTGTACGAGCCCTTCCTGATCAAGGAAGGTTTTATCATGCGTACGCCCCGGGGTCGTGAAGCGACCGAAAAAGCCTACCACCACCTCGGCAAAATGAAAGATCCCACCCAGGGGAATTTGTTTTAGATTTACCTAAATGAATTATTATTCAAAAATATTTTGGCATTTTACAGGTTCTCCAAAAGATGTCGATTGGGGCAATATAAATTACCCAAAAGATATTCTTATTAATAAATCGCCAAAATCTATTGGCGAATCAATTGAGATCTTAAAATTAATCCTAGATTCCAGAAAGTTAAAAGCAACGTGTTCTGAAAAAATTATCGCTTCAAACACAACAGAGAATTTTTGTTGCGTTACAGACATCCCATTAATAAACTTAAAAAATCATCGTAGATATTATGGGGATGTTGCAATAGGGTTTAGTTCACAAAGTATTTATAGTTCATTTCACCCTGTTTTTTATATTCCAAGAAGACTTTTAACGAACAATTTAGTCGAAAGAATAGAATCAATTGTAGTTAGTTCTGAAGAGGAGTTAAATAATATAGGGATTGATGAAGATACAGCGATGCGAAGCGGATTTGAAAAAAGAAAAGATGGGCGATATAATGTACCTGTTACAGAAGTTAAACCCAAAAAGCTGAATGATTTAGAACAAAACATTCTTAGTTTTTTAAAATCAACCGAATACGGTGACGATGAAGGAGATTCTTTTTATCAAGAAAGGGAATGGAGGAAAATACAAGATTTTGATTTTAATAAAGAAAATGTTACAGGAATCATTGTTCCACAAGAGTATATCGAAGATATAATTAATTATTTGTCTACAAAAGGATATAATAATGTGAATGTATTAAGTTGGGAGTTTATTGAAAAAAGTTAATGACTTCGATAAATTCTAAATACACCCAGCAGATCAAATCCGAAGCGGCCCGTTTGGGGTTTTCTTTCTGCGGAATCTCTAAAGCTGAACAGTTGGCCGAAGAAGCTCCCCGGCTGGAAAAGTGGTTGAAGGACAATCACCACGGCGACATGCATTACATGGCCAATCATTTCGACAAACGCCTCGATCCGACCAAACTGGTGGAAGGCTCAAAGTCGGTTATTTCTCTCCTGTACAATTATTACCCGGAACAGGAGCAACGTTCCGACAGCTATCATATTTCCAAATACGCTTACGGCGAAGATTACCATTTCGTGATCAAACACAAATTAAAAGATCTGGTCGCCTTCATCAACGAAGAGATCGGCGAGATTAACGCCCGGGTTTTTGTCGATTCGGCACCGGTGTTAGAACGTGCCTGGGCCGCTAAAAGCGGTTTGGGATGGATCGGGAAGAATACCATGCTCATTCATCCTAAAAAAGGCTCTTTTTTCTTTTTGGCGGAGATCATTTTGGATTTGGAATTGAGCTATGACGCACCCATCAAAGATTATTGCGGAACCTGTACGGCCTGCATCGATGCTTGTCCTACTGAGGCCATCCTGCCTGGAAATGTGGTCGATGGCAGTAAATGCATTTCCTATTTTACCATTGAGCTGAAGGATGAGATTCTTCCCCATGAGGTAAAAGGGAAGTTTCAGGATTGGATGTTCGGCTGCGACATCTGTCAGGATGTTTGTCCGTGGAACCGCTTTTCCACACCCCATACGGAACCTTCATTTCTGCCCAAATCGGAATTGCTCAACTACAGCAGGAACGAATGGCAGGAACTTACCGAAGAAATCTTTCAGGAACTCTTTAAGAAGTCAGCTGTAAAACGCACCAAATTCAAAGGACTAAAGCGTAATGTGGCTTTCCTAGAATGAAAGGATTTTATGAGAATAGTCATTGGATATTCTTCCGAAGTGAATTACCTTAGTTCTATGAAAAAATGGATCGGCATATTCTTCTTGCTTTCTGGATCGATACTTTCAGCCCAGAACCCGCTTTACATTCCGCCAACGTTGAGTGGACCAACTTATAACCTGAATCTGCAACAAGATTCCGTCCAGTTCTTTCCGGGATTGAAAACCCAAACCTATGGTGCCAGTAGTGCTATTTTGGGTCCGACCTTAATCCTGGAGAAAGACTCGACGGTTGCCATGAACGTTCAGAATAATCTGGCCGATACGACTACCATGCACTGGCATGGCATGCACGTTGCTCCCGAAAATGACGGAGGCCCGCATACCATTATTCTTCCGGGACAAACCTGGAGCCCGAGCTTTCAGATTATGGATAAAGCCGCGACATACTGGTATCATCCGCATTTGCATATGAAAACGGCCGAACATGTAGTCAAAGGCATTGCCGGTTTTATCCTGGTGAAAGATGCCGAAGAGGCGGCACTGAATCTGCCACGAACCTACGGCGTCGATGATTTTCCGATGGTACTTCAAACGAAAGCTTTTGACACTTCCAATCAGATTATCGTAGATTCCCACGAGGATTCCATTTTCATGATCAATGCGACCATCGATCCCTACCTGGATGCACCGGCACAAGTAGTTCGGTTCCGGTTACTGAACGGAAGTTCTAACCGCACCTATTTGATGGGCTTTACCGATTCACTTACTTTTTACCAGATTGCTTCCGACGGCGGATTACTGGCCAATCCGGTTGCGATGAACCGATTGCGGTTAGGACCCGGAGAGCGCGCCGAGATTTTGCTCGATCTGGGAACGATGCAAGGGCAAACCATCGAGATGATTAATTACTGCGAGGAACTTCCTGTCGGTATTTATGGCGCACAATACCCGGCTATGAATCAGTTCGCCACCTTGCCGGGTTATCCGACCAATCCGCTGAACTTATACAATTATACCATGTTAACGATCAATGTGGTAGCACCCACAGCTTCTCCGGTTACTTCGGTGATTTCGAGTGGTGTAACGGTTACCCCCTTGCTGGAAGCCAATGCCAATACTACCCGTACGATCGATTTCGGAACAACTAATCCAGGGTTGAACTTTTTAAATGGCCCCTTTGTTTTTAATGGATATGGTTTTAGAATGGATTCCATTAATGAGTATGTGCCGTTGAACAACATTGAGGTCTGGACCCTGAATAACAACACTCAAACGTATCATCCGTTCCATATTCATGATGTGCAGTTCTATATCCTGGATCGGGCAGGTAACCCTCCGGCATTGAATGAACAAGGGCGTAAGGATGTGGTGTTGGTGGCGCCGTTCCAGACGGTACGTTTTATTGCGCAGTTTTCCGATTTCGAAAATGATACGATTCCGTACATGTACCACTGTCACATGTTACCACATGAAGACGGAGGCATGATGGGGCAGTTTATTGTGAGCAGCACGATCGGAATTGAGCAGGGTTTGGGAGATGCTAAATCCATCCGAATTTACCCCAATCCGGTTAGGGATGTGCTGACCATTTCATCGGATTCAATGATTGATCGGGTGAATGTTTACACCCTTTATGGTGCTTCGGTGCCTGTTCCTGCAAACGGAAACAAACTGGATGTTTCGGGATTAGCTTCCGGTTTTTACGTGTTGGAAGTGGAGCACGAAAACACAATCCGCCGGATTAAATTCATCAAAGACTAGTTCAGGAATTCCACCGGAAAGAATCATGATCGAACCCCATCAGATCGATCACCCGGTCAACAACCGTTTTGGCCACTTCTTCTATCGTTTTTGGTTGCGAATAAAACGAAGGCGTTGCCGGACAAATAATTCCACCGGCTTCGGTAACGAGTTTCATGTTGTTGATGTGGATCAGGTTGTATGGTGTTTCACGGGCTACGAGAATCAATTTCCTGCGTTCTTTCAGGATCACATCTGCAGCCCTGGTTAACAGGTCATTGGAAACTCCATGAGCAATTCGTCCTAATGTTCCCATAGAGCAGGGTACAACCACCATGGTGTCGTACTTGGCCGAACCGGACGCAAAAGGAGCGTTGAAATCGTTTTTACGATACAGATTAAATGCATAGCCTTCATATTCTTCCGTTCCGAGTTCATGTTGCCAAACTATTTTTGCGTTGTCGCTTAACAACAATCCCACTTCGATGTTGGCTAATGTGGATAGGTAATCCAACAGCAGTTTGGCATAAATGGATCCGGAAGCTCCGGTAACGGCAACGACTATTTTTCTAGGCTTCTCCAAATTGATAGCGAATGGTGAAGTCAATATTCAGGTGATACTGACCGCGGTTAAACAACTTGTTCATGATGCCGATGTTCTGATCGAAATTTTCAAAATCCCGGAAGGGAATCAGGGAACCGATGGATCTCAGATTAAAAATAAAATGATCGTTGAGCTTGTAATTGACCCCGATAAATCCGCCGATGTCAAAGCTTTTGATCGGATAAATGTTGATCTCCTGCTTGCCGAACTCATCTTCTACCGAGTAATTCAGGAATTTGGCGATGTAAGGACCGGCTTCCACAATGAAACGGTTGTAGTGATACTGGATGGCGATCGGAATTTCGATGTAGTTCACATTAAATTTGAACATGTCATAATCCCCCTTATCGGGATGAGCGGCGTTGAAACTCCCTTTATTGGTGTAGTAGATTTCGAATTGTGCGGTCCATTTTTCCGCTAACGGGGTGTTGGTGAATCCGCCGATCAGGAAACCGATCTTGTCGTAACCACCATAGCCGTCACCTTCCACCTGATTCCCGCTCACACCGGCTAAAAATCCGGCTTTGAACACCTGAGCCGAACCCAGTGTGCTGAATAGAAGGAAACCGATGATGATGGTCGTTCTCATACATCAAAATTAATAAAAAAAGCCCCTGAGTAACGGACTCAGAGGCTTATATTGAAATTAGATGTTTCTAATGAGTGATCAGGTGAAGTTCTTCGGCTTGCAAAACTTCGTAGTTAGGAGCAGCTTTATATACATAGGCCACGACAAAACACTGATCTTTGTTCCACGTCGGATCAAGCGCAATGGCAAACTCCTGCGTGTCGATGTCGCCGAGGTTAGATGACGGAATGGTTGTTCCCCAGGTTCCGTTCAACGACTTTCTGAATAAATGCCGGTGAATGTAATTTTGAACGTGGGTTGTTCCATCCAACTGGTAAGCCGTAATGCTGTCTTCCACTAACTGCAGTTGTACCTGATAGTTTCCTGCTTCGGTAGAGAGCCATTCGGTGGTAATGATGGCTTTGGCTGTGCGTAAAGAATCGTTGTAGAGCACGGATAACCCCATTTTTACTTTAGGGGCATCGTTTTTAATGGATTGGATATCAACGTCCCATTGAGATACACTCACGGCGGAACCATTGTTCAGGCGGGAAAGCGTTCCCGAAGGCCAGTTTCCTACAGTAAAGGCAATGGCATAATCATCTCCTTCCACTGTCCGGAAATCGTTAGGAGCACCATTGTTCGGATTGGCAAATGCACCCTGATGATAGCTGATAGCCATGAACTGGGTGGTGTAGATGGAGTCCAATCGTTCAATTTCTTTGTGTGCCAGCGGACAATTGGAGCACAACTGGCCGGTAAACTCTTCCAGCACGAAATTTCTAACGGAATTGTTGGTTTCGGCATACGATGAATCGTCCCATTGCAATCCTTCGGTTGAAACGAAGCCACTTGGGATCGGGTTGTCAATTTTGTCGCACCCTACGAATACGACGGTTAAAGCGGTTAAAAGCGGGATGAATATTTTTTTCATAATAACGGGGTTATTGAATTAAAAGCTACTTGTTATACTTACTGTTACGCCATTTGCGGCAGGAACGTTTCGGCAAACACCACCGACACAGAAAATACCGGCGCGTTGTCTTCCGTATCCTACCTGAATTCGGTTCGTTCCTTTCACATAACCTGCCGAAGCAAAATAATAATGAATTCGGTCTTTCGGTTTGTCGTTTCCGAAGTTGTACTGATCCATTACGGCAATGAACCAATGCGGAGAGTAGGAGTACTCAATCAAGAGTGTACCCCAATCCTGTTTGTCCTGCTCGGTGAACAGTCCTTGAATTTCGGTTCTCACAGCATGTTTTTTATTGATGTTCCAGGTCAGGTCGATTACACCGATGTTGGCATAGATATTCGGGTGGTCCTGAGGGGTTTTTCCTTGCACAACAGCCTGATTGAAGAACAGGTTGGAGTAGGTGAAGATTCCCTTGAAGCTCTTGCTGAATTTCTTGGTGATCTCTACATTAATTTCTTCGTAGTATTTATCTTCACCGATAGCAAACAGGTTGGAAGTGTACCCTTGGAGCGTGGTGTCGGTTGCAGGCAGGGCCGTTGAATCGATGTTGTATACGGTGGAATAATTCAGGAGGATGCCTGTTCCGTATTTTCCGCCGAGCAATGATTTTTTTGGAATCTTATACACCAGTTCACCCTGAAAAGCAACCTCACCGTTCGGTTGTGTGGCATATGGATAAAGTGTGGCCAGCAGGTTGTAGGTGTGTTGTCTGGTTAATGCCGGCAGGTAGTTGATGAGCAGGTCGGTTAACTGGGCATTCCGGTCCGACCGGAAACTCATGTTATCTACGGCCTTTCCGGATAGAGTAAGCCCGAATCCTTTGGTGGAGTATGCAATTTCGCCGAAGAATGCCTCTCCTTTTTTATAGATGAAACCATTGTCTGCCGAAGGATCGTTGATCTTTTGAGCATATTCCGAATTGATTCGGATTTTTCCACGTTGCAGGGTAATCCTTCCTGCAGAAGCTCCGACGTTTTCAGGGAGGTTGTATTGGTTACTCACGTCAGGCTGGTACTTACTTACAAAACTACCTCCCAGGGTGATTCTTGTTTTGGATTCGGCGAGCGACCCGCCAAAGAAGTCATTCACGATCAGCTCACCGTCGAACCCTCTGAGGATGCCCTCACCGGTTTCAAAATAATAACGTTGTTTACCGATAATTCCTTTCACATAAAGCCCTTCAGCTACTTTGTAGTTAATCCGGATTCCTTCCATGGCATTGTCATAGCCCAGGCCTCGGGCTTCATAAGTACGGAAAATCAAACCGTTACCGAATTGTTCGTAATAATTACCTACGGTTACGGTAAGTTCCTCGTTCGTAAAGGAAGCATATTTATATCCTAATCCGTTTCCTTTGTATTTGGTCGGGAATCCCAGCATGGTGTTCAGGTAGCTTTCGTACCGGATTCCGGCAGAGAAATTTCCATTGGTATAGTTAACGTTCATGAAGCCGTTCATCAATACATCTTCAGGAACATCCTGAGCACCAATTGTACTGTCTTCCCGATAATATTGAAGATCCATCTGAAAGTTACCGTGCACCTGTCCGCGCTCCATGATCTGATCCAGCGTTTGCGCATGCATGTTCCATGCGCTAAATAGCAATAAGGTAAAGGCAACTGATCTGTTCAAAAAATTCATCCTGTTTAGTTGTAAATTCAAAGCATAAAAATAAGCCCGAATTTAAAAAAATCCGGGCTTATTCTATATTATTATTGAAATCTTATTTCCTAGTGTTCTACCGATTCTCCGGCGGCGAGTTTTTTAACGGCTTCAAAAAGCGTTTCTTCGTCACCTTCGGAATAAGAATTATGTTGCCAAACGATCTGG
>JAGQZT010000047.1 GCA_020435335.1 Flavobacteriales bacterium
CATTGGTCACCTGGGCCTGAATCCATCCGGAGAAAAGGAGCAATATGGATACAAGAATCTTATTCATTGCGGTTACTTACAAAGGCATCGTCGTTTAAACTCATGTTCGGGTCTTCTTCGTAATAGAATACCATGATGCGGACCGTGTCACGTAAAAAGTCGATTCGTCCAACCTGTACGCGGTGAATATTAAGTCCGGTTCTTTCCTTCAGGTCGGCGATCAGGATTTCGTGATTTTCGGGTTTGATGTTTTCAATGCGTTCGTACAGGATGTCCTTGCGGGATTCATGTTTGAGCAGGAAGACCTTTTCCAGCAGGAAAATGGCAATAATAATGGTTATGTTGGTGAATACGATCTCAAAAACAGTGATCTTATTACTCGTTAGCGAGTTGATGATCGACACCGCAATGATGGAAAAGAGGTAGGTCATTTCCTTGATGGGGAGCTGTTCGGTCCGGTATCTCAGAAAGCCGAAGATAGCAAAGAGCCCAAAGGCAAAGCCGAGTTTCAGTTTAACGCTGTTCAGCAGAATACAGATGAAGAAAATAACGATATTGAAAATGAAGTAAGTAAAGAGGAAATCCTTCCGTTTTTGAATGGGGTAATAGATCAGTCGGATGATGATGAATGCTACCAGTAAGTCTACACCAAAGCGGATCAGCATTTCTCCGAAGTCATTCGTGTCCCATAGTTTCGATTCGAGGATCGGTATTCTTAATAAGAGATTAAGCATGTTCTAGTTTTTTTATTTTTAAAATACGTTCTTTAAAATTATTGGATTTTACATCTTTGTTCAGCATGGCGGTTCCGACGCAATATTTACTCATTCCGCTGGTCCGGATGTGACGCTTCTTAACGGTCTTGATAAAGTCGGAATTCACATTGACCTTTTCCTGCTTTACTTCTGCAATGACAAGGTGGTCGACCGCTGTGGTTGACACTTTGCCGAATTGTTCAAAAGCCAGGTTGAAATCGATGGTCAGCCTTTCGTTATCGGTTTTATGAACGAGTGTGATTCTGGAGAAATTGTTCCAAAGGGTTGGTATCAGGGTGTCGGGATCAATAACGGAGTTGGTGCCGATGAATGCCTTCGACCGCTCGGAAAGGGTCTCTTCGATGTGATCCACCTGTATTCTGGATTTGATCGTACGCTCCTTATTGTTCTTGAATTTGATCTCCAGAAATGTAATGCCTGAATCCACATAATTCCGAAACCGGATTTTGGTGCGGTTCACTTTGCCGTTGTGGTGATCAAGGAAGCTTTTAAACTCCGGGGTATCGTAGTATAAGGTTTTGTAATTGCTAAACCGCTGTCCGTTGATCTCAAGCACATCGTAGTTGCCGGTCACTTCTTCCAGGATCGGGCCCAAAGCCGAAAAATTGAAAATGTACTTCGTGTCGGTCCGGTTGAGCAAAGCCACCCGATCCATTTCTTTTAAGGAAATCGGCTTGAATTTGTGTAATATGTCCTTTAAATCACTCAACTATCGTTCTACTTCAAACGTGCCGATATCAGCGTCTTCGTTATTGCCCAGGGAAATGGATTTGAATACGGGAGCCAAACCGCTAGGCTCATTGGCATCCGTCGTGTAAACATAAACCCGGTAGTTTCCTTTTCTCAGGTTTTTGAATTGAAAGGTGCCGTCATAATTTGTTTTCATATCATCATCGTAAATATCGTCCTTGTCACCATAGATGATGTAAACATCGTAATCGGGAACGTCGTACTCTCCCTGATTGGCTCCGTTTTTATCTGTCATGTGTACCGTGCCCCTGATCGACGAACGGCCACCTTCACCTTCTTCTTTGGTGCAGGAAATCAGGCCAAGGAGTGCCACGCTGAGGATAAGCGTATATCTTTTCATACTTATATTTTTATTAAGTTTGGTCGCTACTAAAATTTTGCGAGATTAAAAGTAGTAATATTAATTTAACATTAAGATAAAATAGCGACCGAAAAGGTTGGTAAGCTAATAAATAATTTTTCCATGAAAGTACACTCATTTACTATCGATTTTACGGAGTATGATTCGACAGATCAACTGGATGAAGGTTTAAAGACGAGGTTAAAAAAAACGGAGGAATTCCTGAGTCATGCTTATGCGCCGTACTCCAAATTTCAGGTTAGTGCCATGTGTGTGCTGGATGACGGTACCGAAGTAATGGGAACGAACCAGGAAAATGCCGCATACCCCAGCGGGTTGTGTGCCGAGCGGGTTGCTGTATTTGCAGCCAAATCCCGGTTTCCGGATAAAAAAATCGACAAAATTGTAATCACAACGGCAAAAGGAGATGATCAACCCGTTACTCCCTGCGGAGGTTGTCGGCAGGTGATCATGGAATATGAGCAACAACAGCAACAACCCATTCAGCTTGTCTTAAAGGCTGTCGACTCGAAAGTATGGGTCTTTCAGAGCATGAATGATCTGCTGCCGTTTGCGTTTAACGGATCATTGCTTAAAAAAGGGTAAACATTGAAGTATTTATACGATTTATACTAAATTTGCACGAATAACATGACACTATGGCCAAGAAATCTAAATTCTCAAAAGAGCAATACCTCAAGTGGTACGAATCCATGCTGATGATGCGGAAGTTCGAAGAAAAGCTGAGTCAGCTTTATATTCAACGAAAGTTCGGCGGATTTCTCCATTTGTATATCGGACAGGAAGCGGTGGTTGCAGGAGCAGTATCTGCTACGCGCGACGATGATAAGATGATCACGGCATATCGTTGTCATGCACATCCGATCGGACGTGGAACGGATATCAAATACATGATGGCCGAGTTGTTCGGAAAAACCACCGGATTGTCGAAAGGTAAAGGTGGTTCCATGCACATGTTCGATGTTAGCAAGCATGTTTATGGTGGTCATGGTATCGTTGGTGGGCAAGTGCCGCTCGGAACAGGTCTCGCTTATGCCGATATGTACAAAGGAAACGATTGTGTGACCCTGTGTTCGATGGGCGACGGAGCTGTCCGTCAGGGTGCTTTTCACGAGGCCCTGAACCTGGCAGCCACGTGGAAAATTCCGGTAATTTACATCATTGAGAATAATAAATACGCGATGGGTACTTCCGTTGAACGGACTTCTAACGTAACCGATTTGTATAAGCTCGGACTGAGTTATGACATTCCCGGAGAACCGGTAGACGGAATGGATGTAGAGGCTGTTCATAACGCCATTGAAAAGGCGGTGAAACATTGCCGAAGCGGTAAAGGTCCTTACCTGCTGGAAATGGAAACCTATCGTTTTAAAGGACACTCGATGTCGGATCCCCGTAAATACAGAACGAAAGACGAGGAAGAACAATATCAGGAAGACGACCCGATCTTAAAAGTGCTGAATGTCATCAAAAAAGAAAAGTATGCCACCCAAAAGCAACTGGATGCCATTGATGCCAGGATTAAAAAAGAAATAGAAGACGCTATCCAATTTGCAGAGGAATCTCCTTTCCCTGAACCAGGTGCGATCTACGAAGAAATTTATGCAGAACCGAATTACCCATTCATTAAAGATTAATACTTAATTCAACGGAAAGTAGTATGGCTGAAATTATCAAAATGCCCAAGTTGAGCGACACCATGGAAGAAGGAGTGGTAGCCAAATGGCACAAGAAAGTAGGTGATCAGGTTAAGTCGGGGGATCTGCTCGCAGATATCGAGACCGATAAGGCTACCATGGAATTCGAATCATTCGAAGATGGTGTGCTGCTGCACATAGGTGTGCCTGAAGGAGGTTCGGCTCCTGTGGAATCCGTACTGGCCATTATCGGTGAAAAAGGGGAGGATTTTTCGGCCTTGTTAGCCGGTGGTGAGGCTTCGGCTAAAGCTGCTGAATCGGGTGAGACGAAAGCGGAAGAAGTTTCTGTTGCTCCTGCTGCCGAAGCTATTGATACGTCTAAGATCAAAGCCAACATTGTAAAAATGCCTAAATTGAGTGATACCATGACCGATGGAGTGGTAGCCAAATGGCATAAGAAAGTAGGTGACCAGGTGAAATCGGGAGAATTGCTCGCTGAGATCGAGACCGACAAAGCCACCATGGAATTCGAATCGTTTGAAGACGGCGTGCTGCTACACATTGGTGTGCCTGAAGGAGGTTCGGCTCCCGTCGAATCCATCCTGGCCATTATCGGTGAAAAAGGGGCCGATGTGGACACCCTGATCAAAGCCCACGGTCAAGCAGTTTCCGCACCTAAAGAGGAAACACCTGTGATTCAAAGTGCACCGGCTCCTGTTGCTGCACCAGTTCAAACTCAAACACAATCAGCTCCTGTTGCTGCTCCGGCACATACAGGTTCTTCCAGCGGACGTGTAAAAGCGTCTCCGTTAGCGAAGAAACTGGCCGGCGAAAAAGGAATTAACCTCGAAATGGTGAGCGGCACCGGCGAAGGTGGTCGAATCATCAAACGGGATGTCGAAAATTATTCCGGAGGTAGCGGAGCTTTTGCGATTCCGGCATTCATCGGACAAGAGAAATTTACTGAGGAACCCGTGTCACAAATGCGTAAAACCATTGCGCGCCGTTTGGGTGAGAGCAAGTTTACGGCTCCGCATTTCTACTTAACGGTAGCGATCGATATGCAAAATGCCATTGAGGCCCGCAAGCTGATCAACCGCATCAATGATGTGAAGATTTCTTTCAACGATATTGTGATCAAGGCCGCAGCTGCCGCGCTGAAAATGCACCCGAAAGTGAATTCGTCCTGGCTGGGCGACCGTATTCGTTACAACGAACATGTGAACATCGGTGTTGCCGTAGCTGTTGATGAAGGTTTGCTGGTTCCTGTCGTTCGCTTTGCCGATGGTAAAACATTGACACAGATTTCCGGTGAAGTAAAAACTTATGTGGATAAAGCCCGTGCCAAGCAATTACAGCCGGCTGATTGGGAAGGAAGTACCTTTACCATCTCCAATCTGGGGATGTTCGGAATCGAGGAGTTTACCGCCATCATCAATCCGCCGGATGCTTGCATCATGGCTGTAGGTGGAATCAATGAAGTGCCTATCGTTCGAGATGGAAATATTGTTCCTGGTGATATCATGAAAGTAACCCTGAGCTGCGACCACCGCGTGGTGGATGGTGCTTTGGGAGCACAGTTCCTGAAGACCTTCAAGCAACTCATGGAGAATCCGGTGTTGTTGCTCGGATCGGCCAATATTTAAAATGTGTCATCACAAAATACAAACCCCCAGCAATTTTGTCGGGGGTTTTTTAATTAAATTCGCTTTGTGGCAGATCAGTTTCTACATACCGAAATCGATTTCCTGAAAGGAGTCGGGCCTAAACGGGCAGAACTACTCAAAAAAGAACTCGGTATCTACACATTCGGAGATTTGCTGAATTATTATCCTTTTCGATACATCGATAAGTCGAAGGTTTACCCGATCGCTTCCATCAATTCGGATGCTGCTCATATCCAATTGCGGGGCAGGATCAGCAACATCCAAACACTCGGTCATGCCCGGAGTAAAAGGCTGGTAGCAATGCTAACCGATAGCTCCGGAGAGATCGAACTGGTCTGGTTCAAAGGCATCAAGTGGATCGCTCCGACACTCAAACCCAACGTGGAATACATCGTGTTCGGCAAGCCAACCCGTTTTAATAACCGATACAACATTTCTCATCCGGAAATTGAACCGGTAGAAAATTCGCTGGTCGCCAATCAGATTGATCTGCAAGGGGTTTACTTCACTTCGGAAAAACTTTCGTCCAAAGGGCTAAACGCCAAAGGCATTTTCAAGATTCAGAAAAACCTGGTCAGCCAACTCCATAATCACATTCCCGAAACTTTACCGGCATACCTGCTTGAGCGATTAAAACTCATTCCCCGTGAAGTTGCCGTGATCAATGCACATACGCCGCAGGACGAGCAAATGCTTCAAAAGGCTCTGTTCCGGCTGAAATTTGAAGAACTATTCTTTCTTCAACTCAGTCTGCTCCGGCAGAAACTGATACAAACCAAAAAGCTGAAAGGATTGGTTTTCGATCAGGTTGGAAATCGGTTTAATGAGTTTTATGAGAACTATTTACCTTTTGAGCTTACAAATGCTCAAAAACGGGTAATTAAAGAGATCCGGAAAGATGTCGGTTCAGGGCATCACATGAATCGATTGTTGCAGGGTGATGTAGGGAGCGGAAAGACCGTAGTGGCATTGCTTACGATGTTGCTGGCTATCGATAATGGGTTCCAGACCTGTATGATGGCACCAACGGAGATTCTGGCTACACAACATTACGAAGGGCTCAAAGAATTATTGGCCGATATGGGTGTGAGCATCCGCTTGTTAACCGGCTCGACCAAAACAGCCGAACGCAACGAAATTCATGAGGGCCTGGAAAACGGTAGCCTGGATATTATTGTCGGAACCCATGCCCTGATCGAAGATAAGGTGCAGTTCAGGAATCTCGGATATGTAGTGGTAGATGAACAACATCGTTTTGGGGTAGCGCAACGATCCAAATTGTGGGCCAAGGGAACTCAGGGGGTTCCTCATGTGCTGGTTATGACAGCTACTCCGATTCCCCGGACCCTGGCCATGACCCTGTATGGCGATCTCGATATTTCGGTGATCGACGAATTGCCTCCCGGAAGGAAACCGATTACGACCTCTCATCGGTATGATTCCGCCCGATTGAAAGTATTCGGCTTCATCGAGCAAGAGATCAAAAAAGGCCGTCAGGTCTACATTGTTTATCCGCTCATCCAGGAATCTGAAAAAATGGATTATAAAGATTTGATGGATGGCTATGAAAGCATTGTCCGACGCTTCCCCATACCGGATTATCAGGTAAGTATTGTACACGGACAAATGAAAGCCGATGCCAAAGACTATGAAATGCAGCGCTTCGTAAAAGGGGAAACCCAGATCATGGTTGCAACAACAGTGATTGAAGTCGGGGTGAATGTGCCCAATGCCAGTTTGATGGTGATTGAGAGTGCCGAACGATTTGGCCTCTCGCAGTTGCATCAGTTGCGAGGCCGTGTCGGACGGGGGGCGGAGCAATCTTATTGCATCCTCATGACCGGCAATAAGCTGAGTGAAGATGGGAAGTTGCGCATGGAAACCATGGTCCGGACAAACGATGGGTTTGAAATTGCCGAAGTCGATTTGAAATTACGGGGTCCCGGTGATTTGCAGGGAACACAGCAAAGCGGACTGATGAATCTGAATATTGCTGATTTGACCAGGGATCAGCAACTGCTTCAGGTGGCCCGGTCGGAAGCTGTTGAGGTGCTGAAAAAAGATCCTGATTTGCAGCATCCAGATAATCAACGCCTGGTGATGGGCTTGCAGGCTCTTCGAAAAACGAAAAAGAACTGGAGTAGGATATCGTAGAATTTACTCTTCTTTCGGGTCGTTCCAGATGAAATCCTTGATGCTTTTATCCAGTTCGATGTCAATGTCTTCCTGATAAACCCATCCTTTTTTTTCAATCTTGTAAGAATCAAACCGGTTCAATGCCGGTCCGTAATATTCATAGATGCCGGTTAGGTTGGAACTCGTCGGTACCAGGTAATCGAACACGATTTGATGGGAACGTTGATGGTATTTGAGAGACATCACGGCATTTTCGGCATATTCAAAAATAACCCGTTTGTAGGTTTTTCGCTTGGCCTTAAAAACAGGGGCTCCCAGTTTAATATTACCGTTCTTGTCGATGCTGATCACATCAATGATCTTTTTGTTGGTTAGCAGATTATTGCCGTCCCAACCCAGGAGGGTGTACACTTGGGTTCCAAGTTTTTTCTCTTCGATGAGCTTGTAATATAAAGCGCCGTACCAGGAATTCGGAGTGAGTATTTTGGTTTCGGGTTTGTTGATCTCTTCCGATTTATCAATCAGTTCCACGGTCTGGAAGGTGCTCTTGTCTCTTTTGATCTGGAGGAAAGCGAAGTACTGATACGTGCCGTCGGAAAAAGGGATGGTCCAGTTGTAGATTTTAAGCTGATCGCTTTGCAGGATGCTGATTGTTTTGAGTGAATCCAGGTTGGTATCGAATGATGCCGGCTTATTGATAAGAGTTGATAAGGTTTTTTTGAATTCCTCGTTGGCCTGCATTTTTTCGTCGTCCGATATGCTGCTGATGAGCTGCTGGCCAATGCGGTTCAGTTCATGAATTTCTTCCTGAAAACCCTGCGCAAAAGCAGAGATTCCCCAGGTCAGGCATAATAATATGGATGTGATCTTTTTCAAATCGGATGTGTTCCTGCAAAAAAGCCGTGTAAAACTATACACGGCTTTTTATAGCGAATATTGTACCATCTTCATTAAAGATGTAAACGTTCTTTTTTAGCCAACAGCTCTTCCTCGCTCTCACGGATGTTTTCGTCGTCTACACAACAATCAACCGGACAAACGGCAGCACATTGAGGTTCGTCGTGAAAACCTTTACATTCCGTACACTTGTCAGGAGAAATGAAATAATAATCCATACTGATCGGTTCCTGAGTGGCGTCCGCATCTACAGAAGTTCCGCTCATTAACATATAATTACCGCTAACATCCGTGCCATCGCTCATTCTCCATTCATCACCACCTTCATAGATCGCATTGTTCGGACATTCCGGTTCGCAAGCCCCGCAATTGATGCATTCGTCTGTAATAATAATTGCCATTGCTTTAAAGTTTTATGTTTGTAATTTCGCTGCAAAGATAATTAAAATGGAATTAGAAAAAAGGATAAATGCTTTTTCAAAGTTGGGGATGTTTCTCGGGCAGTTTGTTCACGGCATCGCAGAGCAGGAGCTGAGTGAGATCAATGCCCGGTTTTATGATGATTTTAATGCACTTATCGACAGGCAGCGGGCATTCAATGCGTGGTTCGACAGGGAGAGTGTGTTGAAGGCAATCGGTGCGATTTCCGGTCAGCTGACCCCTGAAAAACTGAATGCTTGGCTGGCTCCCTATTCATTGCCTGAAGGTCATAAAACCATCGGTGTGATTATGGCCGGCAACATTCCGTTGGTAGGATTTCATGATTATCTGAGCGTGTTGATTGCCGGTCATAAACTACAGGCCAAATTATCGGCCGAGGACGGAACCTTGCTCAAAAAGGTTTCCGAGGTTTTAATGGAGATGGAACCTGCTTTTCAGGATCGGATTCAATTTGTGGAGCGTTTGAGTAGATTTGACGCGGTGATTGCCACGGGAAGCAATAACACGGCCCGTTATTTTAATCAGTATTTTGGGAAGTATCCGCACATCATTCGTAAGAACCGGAATTCGGTTGCTGTGATCCATGCTGATGATGAGGTTGAGGATATTAAAAAACTGGCTCCGGATGTGTTCGATTATTATGGGTTGGGTTGCCGGAATGTGTCCAAATTATACCTTCCGGAAAATTTTCCCGTCAACCGGATTTTTGAAGCATTTTATGATTGGTCGGATGTTGTCGAAAATAATAAATATGTCAACAATTACGAGTACAACAAAGCGGTTTACCTGATGGGAAGCAATCAGTTGCTGGATAATAATTTCGTGTTGTTGAAAGAAGATTCGGGGTTGAGTTCTCCGGTTGGGGTGTTGCATTATGAGTATTACCGCAGTTTGAATGAATTGAAGCAACATTTGGCCTCCCTGAAAGATGATCTGCAGTGCATTGTTTCGGGCGACAAACATGCCGATGGCTACCTGAATTTTGGAGAGGCTCAGTGTCCTGCACTGAGCGATTATGCAGACGGCGTTGATACCATAGCGTTCTTAAGCGCCCTCTGATTGATTTTTCTTCCGGATGATCGCAGCGATGGGTTGTCCGGTCAAGTGACTGTCGATCCAGGCGAAGAAGTCAAAGAAATGCAGCGAAATGCTTTCGTTCGGATTGGTAACGATGTCTTCCAGCTTTGATTTTAATTCCCGGAAAGCCGTGTCCTTTTGTTTTTGAAACTCATACTCGTTTTTTACAGAAGCCTTGATGAATGCCAGGATGGTGGAGTCGAATTTGCTGATCGGGCGGATTTTCTTCAGGTTGCTCACGGATTCGTTGTACAGGTAGTTGATGGAGTCGTAGTTGCCTGCTTCAAAGTGTACGATCATGTTGATGATGTGGCCGTAGTAATAAATGTTGGAGGTAACATCATTCTTTTTAATGCTGTAATCGTTTAGAAATTCATTCAGCCAGTAGATCGACTCTTTGTATTTCTGGTTGAACAAATACATGATGGCTATATTCAGGTAAAAAAGCAGTTTGTTGATCTCGTAGGTTTCCGAACCGTATTTTTTTAGTTCCCGGGTAATTTCAGGTAAAATTTTAAACCCTTTTTCTGCTTCTCCGATCTCACAATAAATCCCTAGTTCGTAGTTGCGGGTCACATTGAAAAGTAAGGCCTGATAAGCTTGCAGATTCTTAAACTGGGCATATATTTTGCGGAGGGTATTGCTGAAATCTCCGAATTTTTTATTCATGGCCTGCATCAGTAGCAGGTTGTTCAATGCCAGGAAATATTCGTTGGATTTTAAGAGGTTCTTCCGGGGAGACTGTTCGATGATGTCGATCAGTTCGATGTAACAATTGAGGCAGGCCGGAAAATTACCTTTGCTCATGTGGTACATGCCCATAAAGTTTAAAATATAGGCCTTATCATCGATGGTGTGTTCAGGTTTGACGTCAAACAGGCCTTCGGCGATCATCTCATCGTACTGGCTGATTTCCTTGTTGAGGGATGCGATGGCTTTGTTTTTTGATAGTAATAACAGGTTGAACGTGTGGTACTTGTATTCCGTTTGCCGGGAATAATCCCGGATCACTTTTTGCTCGCTTTCCAAAATGGCCTTCAGTTTTTCCTGTGAGCGGTGCAGGTATTTGCCTTCTTCTTTTTCGATGAAGGATTCCCATTTCAGCAAACTCAGCAGGGCAATGTGATTGCTTTGCAGGGTGGCCAGTTTTTTGGCTTTGGTGATCAGCTTCATGCAGTTCTTGAAGAGCCTTTTCTGGTAAAGAATTTCAATTTCAATGATCAGGTTGTTCAATTCGATCGATTGGGAAGCACCGGAATGAAAATTTCGCAGGTTTTTCAGGATTAAGGCATGCAGGCGCGTTTCGGCAACCGCTACATTCTCCTCCGAATTCAGCCGCAATTCTTTTTGAAGTTGCATTTTCCCGATGTCAGGATTATTTTCAATGGCCTCAAACATCTTTACCAGTGTTTTGCTCGTCTTACTGGTACGCGCATGAATCTTAAAATACCGTTTTTCAGTTTTGGTAAGGGATAGAATAAGATCGGTTAGTTGTTGATTGATCATGTTAGAACTGAAAATTATTTATAGATATCTATTGTTTTTTACTGTTAAATTGGTGGTAAAGGGTATTATTTTACAAATAGAACTGAAAAATATTAGCTAAAATTAGTTTATTTTTTTCGGTATTTAGAATATATTTATTGAAAAATTGAAACTATGAGACTACGATTGTTGCTTTTCATTGCGATTACGTTTTTTACTGCATCGTCCCAGGCCCAGGTATTCTGGACCGAAGATTTCGGTACCGGTTGTAACCAGGGAACGTTGGCTAACGGCGCTTCTACTGCTAACGGAACCTGGACAGTTACCAGCACCGGAGCAAATCATGCACAGGCTAATGATTTTTATATCAGTGCTACAGAAGCTTTTATGGGAGCAGGAAACTGCGGTGACGGATGTTTGGGAACCGGAGGGACCAATAAAACCCTCCATGTGGCCAACGTTGCAGGGTCCCCGGCAAGTATCTTATGTCCTACAGGTGATTGTGGTGCCGCTTATGATGCTACCGTACAAACCAATAAAAGAGCGGAATCTCCGGTAATCAACTGTTCGGGTCAGTCTGCCATTACCTTATCGTTTGATTACATGACAATGGGTGAGGCCGGTAATGACGAATGCAATGTGTGGTACTTCGACGGAGCCACCTGGACCGCGATCGTAACTCCCGTTCCTCAAACACAATGTTGCGGAGGTGCACCTTGTGGCTTATTTGTTCAGGGAGAATGGGCACCGGCTGCTTTTAGTATCGCCCTTCCTGCTTCAGCCAACAATAATCCCGGCGTGAGAATCGGTTTCGAATGGACCAACGACAATAATAACTCCGGTTCGGATCCTTCACTGGCGATCGATAACGTCACGTTGAGCGGGACAAGCTCAGGTCCTGTGGCCAGCTTCAGTTCTTCCGATAGCACATTGTGTGTGGGCGACTGCATCAATTTTACGGATTTGAGTACGGGGTCACCAGTAGCCTGGACCTGGTATTTTCCGGGAGCGGCAACCACTACATCCAATGCGCAAAATCCAACGAACATTTGTTACAATACTGCCGGAACGTACAACGTGTCACTCGTTGTCGACGACGGCTCATCAACCGATTCGCTCTACATGCCGAACTTCATTACGGTTAATCCGCCGCCGACCATTACGGCCAGTGCTTCTCCGGGAACAACCATTTGTTCCGGCGATATGGTTACCCTTACCGGAGGTGGAGGCGTATCTTATGTCTGGTCCGGAGGTGTAACTAATGGCGTGCCTTTTTCACCGGGAGCCACAACAACCTATACAGTTACCGGAACCGATGCCAACGGATGTACCAATACGGCTAACATCACCATTACGGTTAATACGTGCAGTAGCGTTACGGCCGGTATTAACCCAAGTACCACCACCATTTGTACGGGTGATTCCGTTGTCTTTACCGATGCTTCCTTTGGAGCTACCGGCTGGACCTGGGATTTCGATCTAACCGCTCTAGGAGGTGCTACACCACCAACAGCCAATACACAAGGACCGCATACGGTATTCTTTAATAATCCCGGAACGTATACCGTTCAGCAAATTGTTACCGACGGTACCAATTCGGATACGACAACCGTTACGATCACGGTAAACAATTGTACCGCACCAACGGCAGGCATATCCATGGATGATGCGGACGGGGAGATTTGTGTGAACAATTGCATCGACTTTAGCTACGATGCCGGATCGGGAGGAATTCCTACCACCATTAACTGGACGTTTGAAGGAGGAACCCCTGCAACTTATTCCAGCAACGACCCGAACGAAGTCATTACCGTCTGCTGGAACGATACCACCGGAACATTCAATGTCAGTATTACGGCCAGCAATGCCAACGGATCATCCAACACTTCAACTACAGTTGTTGTGCATGAGAAGCCTGTTGTTAATGCCGGATTAGATACCATTGTGATCATCGGCCAGAATGCCAATTTATCGGCTATAGCAACCGATACGGCCGGAAATCCGCTTTCGGGAGGAACTTACACCTGGAGCCCTTCAGGAAACCTGAGTTGTCCGAATTGCCAAAGTACGGTGGTTCTCGAAGCACTTCAGGCGGGAGTGTACACGGTAACCTATACCGATCAATACGGTTGCGTGGTTACCGATCAGGTGCTTGTCGATGTGGATGTGGCACTCAATGTAGGTGTGCCTAGTGCATTCTCCCCGAACGGAGACGGAAGTAACGACATCCTGTACGTGAAGGGAACCCTTGTTATAGAAAGTATGCGGTGGGCCATCTACAACCGCTACGGTCAGAAAATATTCGAAACCACGGATAAGGACCAGGGCTGGGACGGAACACATAACGGAACGGAAGTAAATCCGGGTGTGTTTGTGTATTACCTCAATGTGATCTTTATCGGGGGCACTCAGCAAAACCTCAAAGGAAACGTAACATTAGTCAGATAAAAGCAGGAGGAAGAACAATGAAAAAACTAACCATCATATTATTCGGCATGCTCTTATCCGGTATGCCTGTATTCGCACAACAGGATGTCCATTTTTCTCAATTCTTTTCGTCACCGTTAACATTGAACCCGGCAAGTGCGGGGATTTTCGATGGCGATATGCGGGCGATCATGAACTACAGGAATCAATGGAGCTCCATCAGTGAGCCTTATGTGACCATGGCTGCTTCGGTCGATTTTCCGGTGTTGCGGAAGATCAACAACGGCATGTTCGGCATGGGGATTAATTTCTTTAAGGATGCGGCCGGTGTTTCCAAACTGGGAACAACCAATGTCGGCTTATCATTGGCTTATCATCTCGATATCAGCGGCGGACAAAAAAACAATTATTTGTCTGTAGGATTTCAGGGAGGAATGGTGCAGCGTAGCATGAGCCTGGGCAACCTGACCTGGGATGAGCAATGGAATGGTGTTACATTCGATCAGCAAATCGCAACCGTAGATCAACTGGGAGCCACCTCGGCGAGTGTTTTCGATATGGGAACAGGTCTGCATTGGTATTACATGCCAAAACAGAACATGAATATTTTTTCAGGAATATCGCTGTTTCACATCACGTCGCCGGATATCGGATTCAATGGCGAAAGCCCGCTATTGAAAAAGTTTACCTGGCATGGCGGAGCCGAGATTCCTGCCGGAGACGATATCTCGATCTTGCCGAATGCCGTGTTCGTGAAGCAAGGCCCGAATCGCTACATGGATCTTGGCGCCGAAGTCAAAGTCTTTTTACAGGAAAGAACCAAATTTACCAACTTTAGGAATCCGATGTATGTAACCATAGGACCGTATCTTCGCTTAGGTGATGCGCTATACCTGGTTAGCCGGTTCAACTGGAATGGGCTTGCCGTGGCAATTAGTTATGATTTCAACATGTCTGGGCTTACAACGGCAACGGGAGGTAATGGTGCGTATGAGCTGATGCTGGGATATACGGCTAACCTCAATGCCAATCCGACCCGCGGACATAGTGTAAGGTTTCATTAATTATTTTTCGTAAGCGCCCAGATCAGGAGGGGTCCCTCTGGGATTACCTTCCTTGTCGAAGGCTACGCCGCTCGCAAATCCGGCGCCGATCGCAGGCGATCCCGAAGCCAGATGATAGTCGTGGTTCACTTCATCCAGAAATACGCCGCCCGGGTTAATGATCATGCTGTTGTAAGCAGACCCCGAGGTGCTGTTGGTGGTATGCAGAATGCAGTGATTGAACTTAAAGTTGATGTTTCCCGGCGATAACTTGTCAAAGTCAAATTCCACGTCCACGTTGCCGTCGATGATGCAGTTATAAAAATTAGCCGAATCAATATCTCTGACCTGTGTTGCACTGTTAATGTCTACGTAGTAGTTCTGCAGAAAAATAGCCGGGGTTTGGCGCGTTCCGCTGCTCCAGAAGTTGGCTATGGTCGTATGGTTAAACTGGTATTCGCCGCCTCCGGTAACCAGCAGGTTGTACTGTCCGGCATTGGTGATCACCGAATTGGTGTCGGTAATCCGGTAATTTCTGGCCAGTATTCCCACTCCGGAGTGGTTGTGGATTTCACAGTTGTTTAAACGCAATTTATTGGTGCTGGTCGGAGCCGTGGCATTGAAAGGTAAGGTTTCCGCCTGAATGCCAATGAAGGCATTCTTGATGATGGCATAGTTAAAAACATTGTCGGCACTTCCTTCGTTGATCCAGATGCGGTCCCATTGACCGGGAACGTCCTGCCAGTCGAATTCCAGACGGGTTCCCTGAAAAGTAACAGGATCAGTTTGAGTGCCGTTTACCACGATGTTTCCGCCTTCGTACACCCAGATTCCCGAGTTGTTGTGCAGGTGAACACGAACACCGGCATCAATGGTCAGTTTGTCGTTGGCGTCGAGGGTCAGGTAGCCGCCATAGATCACGTAAGGTTTGTCATTGGTCCAGGTGGAATCCAGCGGTCCGGCAGAAGTGTCCCGGTCGAGGTAAACTACCGGAATGCCGATGGCAGAGCGGTTGGCCACATAGTAATGGGCGTTTTGACCCCAGGCGATCATTTTTACTTGCTGGTGGTTTCCGTTGGTGATGAAGTTGATCTTGTCTTCAACCACGAAGGGAGACAGGACATTGTTCGGATCTATCGTAACCTCCATAAAGAGGAAAAGGCTGTCACGGCCTTCAATGCGAACGTTTTTATGAGAGTTTCCGGGAATCCCGTCCACGTTGATCCTGAACTGCGAATTGCCTCCGCCTTCTACGTAAATATCAGAAATGATGATGGCATCTTTGCTGCGGTTGTAGATTTTCATTTTCTTGGTTGTGGAACCGAAGGTGGTAAAAACGGTATCAAACAGTACGCTGTCGGCAGAAAAGGTCAGTTTGTCGCTCGAGCTGGTGCTGATGTCATCTTTTCTGCAGGAATAAAAAATGGCAGTCAGGATGAGGGTGAATATGATACTATAGAGTAAGCGCATGGCTGTAAAGGTAGCTATTCATTTACGAATGGATGTCAATTATATTGTGTTTCTTCCTCACTTTTGAACTGGTAGTCGTAGAGTTTTTTGTAGTAGCCTTCAATCTTGATCAACTCATCATGGCGGCCTTCTTCAACAATCTGGCCTTTATCCACCACCAGAATCTTATCGGCATTTTTGATGGTGGAAAGTCGGTGTGCTACGATGATGGAAGTCCTGTTTTCGGTTAGTACTTCGGTGGCATGTTTGATCAGTTCTTCCGATTCGCTGTCGATGGAAGATGTAGCCTCATCCAGGATTAAGATGTCGGGTTGATGAACATAAGCGCGGATAAAGGAGATGAGCTGACGCTGGCCGACAGACAGCATGGTGCCCCGTTCTTTTACATCGTAATCATAACCTCCCGGTAACCGCTCGATGAAATCATGCGCTCCGATTTTTTTGGCTGCGGCAATCACTTCTTCTTTGGTGATGGTTTCGCTGTAAAGGGTAATGTTGTTGTAGATGGAATCGGAAAAAAGGAAAACATCCTGCAGTACGATCGACATCATCTTGCGCAGTTGGTTCAGTTCGATTTCGTTGATGTTTGTTCGATCAATAAAGATTTCCCCCTTATTGATTTCGTAATAACGTCCCAACAGGTTAATGATGGACGATTTTCCGGCGCCGGTGGCTCCTACGAGTGCCAGGCTCTTCCCTTTTTCGATTTCGAAGGAAACGTCTTTTAACACCCAGTCTTCGTCGTTGTAAGCAAACCAAACATGCTTAAAGCTAATGTTGCCTTCCAGTCCGTCACTGCTTCGGGTGCCTTTGTTTTCGATGGTTGATTCCGTGTCGAGCACTTTAAAAACCCGCTCGGAACTTACCATGCCCATTTGCAGGGTGTTGAAACGATCGGCAAGCTGACGGATCGGACGATACAGCATGTGAACAAAGAGGGTAAAGGAGAAAATCTCTCCCGGAGAGGCAATGCCTTCGACCACTTCGCCCAGGCCGTACCATACCAGTAAGGCAATGGATCCCGCCGACAGGACTTCCACGACCGGGAAGAAGATGGAGTAGGCCCAAACGGTTTTGATGTGCGCGTTCCGGTGTTGTTTGTTGATCTTTGAAAAAGCATCCATTTCCACTTCCTCCCGGTTAAAGATCTGAACAATGGACATGCCCGTAACATGTTCCTGAACAAAGGTATTGAGCCTGGAAACCTGCTCCCGGACTTCCTGGAAGGCTTTCTTGATCACCTTTTTAAATACGGAAGTAGCAAAAAATAATATGGGGATCGGGATCAGGGTGATCAATGCCAGGTCCCAGTTGATGTAGAACATGCAGACCAATACGGCAATGATTTTCAAAAAATCACCGATAATAACTAAAATGCCGTCGGCAAACATCTCGGCAATGGTTTCAATATCGGAAACGGTTCGTGTCACCAACTGCCCGATCGGGGTGTTATCGAAATGCTTGAGCTTGAAACGGATCACATGTTTGTAGGTCTGGTTTCGCAGATCCATAATTACATTTTGTCCGAGGAGATTTCCCAGCAGGGTAAAGAAATACTGGAAAATGGATTCCAGGAACAGGATGCCGATCATAATGGCAGTCATGGTCCATAGTCCTTCTTCATCAAGTGCTTTGATGTAATCATCTATGGTAAACTGAATCAATACCGGTTTAATCAGTCCCAAAAAAGCCAGGGTTATGCTCAAAAAAGCGGTAGTGTAGAAGATGGCCCGGTATGGACGGACATATTTCATCACCCGTTTGAAGAGTGAATAATCGAATGCTTTACCGGAAATACTAGCCATGGAACACCTCCCTGGGATAATCGACCGCAGTCAGGTAAAGTCCGTGGGCAGGAGCCGATGAGCCGGCATTGCTTCGGTCTTTGGATTCCACAATCGTTGTAAGGTCGTTCAGACTGATTTTGTGTTGTCCGAGTGTGACCAGGGTTCCTACGATGGCTCTGACCATGTTGCGCAAAAAGCGATTTGCCCGAATGGTAAAGATCAGCAGGTCGTCCGTTTGTTTCCATTCGGCAAACATCAGATCGCAATCGTTGGTATAGGTATCGGTATGGCTCTTGCTGAAGCAGGAGAAATCGGTATGTTTAAGAAGTTCGGCTGCTCCCTGGTTCATCAGTTCCAGGTCAAGATCGCCGGAAAAATACCAGGCCTTGTTTTGTAAAAAAGGATCTTTTCGCTTGGTGATCCAGTATTCATAGGTTCTGGAGGTGGCACTGAAACGGGCATGTGTCTCTGCAGGAACGGGGAATACCCGGTCGCAGGCAATGTCGAACGGTAACAAGGCATTCAGCTTGAATTGCAGGAGTTGAGTGTCCACTTCCTGATCCAGATCGAAATGTGCAAACATTTGCCTGGCATGAACACCGGTGTCTGTCCTTCCGGCTCCGGTAATCATCATGTCTTGCTGAAGAAAAGTGGAAAGAGCCTGATTGATCTCAGCCTGAACGCTATGCGCATTTTCCTGCACCTGCCAGCCGTGGTAGTTGCTTCCGTCGTATTGTAAGGCGATGAAATATCGAAACATAAGCCCCGCAAAAGTACGAAATAAGTAATGATGAATAGTGTATTAATCCCGACCTTTATCTTTGAGTAACGGAACAAATCTGAAATCGCCGAGTTCTTCCACTTCAAACTGCTGTTCACCCACTTTGAAAATACGCTTCATCTGTTGGGTGTCGCCTTCACCGACCGGAATAACCAGAATACCGCCGACTTTGAGTTGTTTGAGCAGATCTTCAGGTACATAAGGAGCACCGGCCGTCACGATAATTTTATCGAAAGGAGCGAAAGCAGGCAGGCCTTTGTAACCATCTCCGAAAAAGAGTTTGGCCGATGTATAGCCCAGCTGCGGGAGCAAAACTTTGGTCCGGTCGAACAACGCTCTTTGACGTTCGATGGAAAATACTTTGGCGCCCAGTTCCAGCAGTACTGCCGTTTGGTAGCCCGAACCGGTTCCGATTTCCAGCACCTTGTCGCGTTCCTTCAATTCGAGGAGCTCGGTTTGAAAGGCAACCGTATAAGGCTGCGAAATGGTTTGCCCCGAACCGATGGGGAAAGGTTTGTCCTGGTAAGCAAATTTATGCAGGGCATTGTCAGGAATCAGCAAGTGACGGGGAATGGTTTCGATGGCGCTCAAAACAGCCAGGTCTCTTATTCCTTTCTGAGCCACCACTTCGGCCAGTTGTTTTCTTAATCCCTTATGTCGGTATGTGTCCAGCATGTTTTACGATGACAAAGAAAGGAACATTTTGCCGAACCTGAAGGGTAACCGGAGGGGTTATTATTAAACTTTCGGTGTTAATAAGAATTATTTCAGGCAGATTCGGGCGATTCCCAATGATTTACTTTTGTTGGTATGCTTCGAATAGGTGTTATAGGTGCCGGAAAATTGGGAGAAACCCACATCAAGCAGCTCATGGATATCGGATTCTTTGAGTTGGTAGGTTTTTATGACTCCAACACGGAGTATGCCGGTCAGGTTTCCCGTTCTACCGGTGTTCCGTATTTTGAAGATGCCGAAACATTAATGGATCTGGTGGACATTGTGGATATTGTGAAGCCGACCATTTCTCATTTCGATTATGCTGTAAAAGCCATTAAGAAATCCAAACACGTATTTATTGAAAAGCCGGTTACCGAAACCGTTGAAGAAGCTAAACAGTTGCTGGAACTTGCCGAAGAAGCTAACGTGAAAGTACAGGTCGGTCATGTGGAACGCTACAATCCGGCCTTCAAAGCCGCGCTGCCTTACATTGCCAACCCGATGTTTATCGAAACACACCGCATGATCGAATTTGACGCCAATAAAGTGGATATTCCGGTGGTAATGGATCTGATGGGGCACGACCTGGATATTGTCCTGCATCTGGTTAATTCCAACATCAAGAAGATCAGCGCCAGTGGAGTAGAGGTGATCGGAAATTCTCCCGACATCGTGAATGCCGTTGTTGAATTTGATAACGGCTGTGTGGCAAACCTTACTGCCAGCAGGGTGTCGCTCACCAACGAACGGATCACGAAGGTCTACCAGAAAGATGCACATGTTGTGATTGATTACTACCGTCAGAAAACAAGCCTTTATCGTTTGAAAACCAATGGGAAAACGGAAATATTTACCGAAGAACTGGCTATAGATAAAGAAAATCCACTCAAAAAAGAACTCGAGGAATTTGCTCAGGCTATCCTCACCGACTGCTCTCCGAAAGTCGGAATCCTCGATGGAGCGATCATGCTCGAAGCTGCCTTTAGAATTGCAGAAAAAGTAAAAAAAACCACCTCGTTAATCGAAGATTAATACATTTGCACAATAATTTTTGAAACGCCACGTTCATACGTGAACATTTGACAGTTTTGCACAACTTTAGAACGGACTATTTTATCGGATTTTTACTGCTGGGAGTACTTTTCTTTTCTTGCTCAAAAGAGAAATTTGAAGCTACCGTTCCGGCTTATATTTCCATAGATAAAATTGATTTTACCACCAATTATGCTACGGAGGGATCGGCTTCCAGTAACATTCCGGATGCCTGGGTTTACCTGGACGACGACCTGGTGGGGGTTTACGAGTTGCCCGCCACTTTTCCGGTATTGAAAACAGGCAACCGCGAACTGAAAATTTACGGAGGGATCAAGGACAATGGAATTGCCGCGTCGCGTGCCCGTTACCTGCTTTACGATCCTTACGTGCTTCAACTCGATCTGCAACCCGAAGGTGTTTACAAGATCGAACCAACCATTACGTATAATCCGGATGTCAAATTTACCTGGCTCGAAGATTTTGAAAATGCCAGCCTGTCTTTTCTCTATCATTCATTTAGTGATACCGTCGTATTTAAACAAACATCGGATGTGAAAGAGGGGAGTGTTTCCGGGGGGATTTACCTCGAATCGAACATGGATTTTTTCGAAGCTACTTCCGTGGCTTATACGAACCTCCCACAAAATGGCTCCGTTGTGTATTTTGAAATGGATTTCAAAACCAATGAACCGATTTGGGTGGGTATTTATGATGATGAGGATCAGTACAAAAAAGTGAAACTGAATGTAAAAGACGACTGGACCAAGATTTACATCAACCTGACCGACCTGGTTAATGCGAGAACCACCTCCAATGAGATCAAAGTGTTTTTTGGAATGGCCTCAACAACTCAGGCTCCCTTCGTAAGCTCCAATCCGACCGTGTATATTGATAACTTGAAACTGGTTCATTACTAATGAATAAACGATTACAGGTTTTCAAATATATTGTTCTGGATGTGCTGGCTGCCGTAATTGCCTGGACGTTCTTCTTCATCTTCAGGAAAAAATACCTCGAGCCTGAAAAATTCGGATACGAAATTCCTCTTGAATTCGACAACAACTTCTTTTACGCATTGCTCCTGCTCCCGTTGTTTTGGGTGTTGCTCTATTTCATCGTCGGGGCATATAAAAACATTTACCGGAAATCCAGGTTAAAGGAGTTTGGTCAAACCCTCCTGATCTCCTTCATCGGTTCGCTGATTATTTTCTTTGTCCTGTTGCTCGACGACGAAGTGGCTTCTTACACACAGTATTACAAGTCTTATTTCACCTTGTTCGGATTACAGTTTTTCGTAACGGAAACATTCCGTTTCATTCTGACAACCCATACCGGTAAGTGCATCAAGAACCGGAAGATCGGATTCAATACCCTGATCATCGGATCAAACGAAAATGCCCTTGAATTGTATAAAGAACTGGAAGGTCAGAAATACTCCGCCGGAAATAAACTCATCGGGTTTACCCATGTTCAAAAAGCGGATAGCTACCTGCTCGACGACCATCTTCCGCATTTCGGAAACTGTGTGGATTTGCGTTCTACGATCGAAAAACACGACATCGAAGAAGTGATCATCGCCGTGGAATCCTCCGAGCACAACAGCCTGGGGAGCATTATCACGGAACTGGAAGGTCTCGATGTGATCATCAAGATCATTCCGGATATGTACGACATCCTTTCCGGATCGGTTAAAATGACATCCATCTTCGGCACACCACTGATCGTGATCACCAAAGATATCATGCCGGTCTGGCAGCAGTCGGTCAAAAGAGTGATCGATATCTTCACATCTGTTTTTGTGTTGCTCGTCTTTTCTCCGGTCTACATCATTACTGCCATCATTGTGGTTACCTCGTCCAAAGGTCCGGCCTTTTTTTCCCAGGAACGGATCGGAATTCACGGTAAGCCCTTTACCATCTACAAGTTCAGATCCATGAAAACCGACGCCGAAAAGGATGGCCCGGCATTGTCCAGTACGCACGACGATCGGATCACACCCTTCGGGAAATTCATGCGTAAGGTTCGCCTCGATGAAATGCCGCAATTTTACAATGTGCTCATCGGTGATATGAGCCTGGTGGGGCCAAGGCCGGAACGCCAGTTCTTTATTGACAAGATCGTACAAACGGCACCGCACTACAACCACTTACTGAAGGTGAGGCCCGGCATTACTTCATGGGGTCAGGTCAAATACGGCTACGCCGAAAACGTTAGTCAAATGATCGAACGCCTCAAGTTCGACATCATCTACATCGAAAACATGTCGTTGCTGGTCGACTTCAAAATCCTGATCTACACCGTACTCATTGTTATGCGTGGTAGCGGAAAATAAAGGTGAATTGTTTATCTTTGGTGGATGACTAAATTGAACCAGACCTTTTTTTTAGTGAGCATTTTATTCAGTGCGATTTCACTGCCAGCTCAACAAGTTAACCATTGGGAAACAGCCGTTTTTGAAACTGACATTTGGCGCTATTTTGTAGGAACGACCGAACCGGATACCAACTGGAGGAAGGTCAGTTTTAATGATGCAAGCTGGAGTAGCGGGCCGGGAGGTTTTGGTTATGGCGATGGTGATGATAATACCGTTATCCCCAATACGGTTTCGGTGTATTTAAGAAGAACTTTCAATATTGTAGATACCTCCAAGATCGATCAGGCCGTGCTGGATATCGATTACGATGATGCTTTTGTAGCTTACCTGAACAACGTGGAAATTGCCCGCTCGAACATCGGTTCCGTGGGCGATCATCCTGCATTTAATCAGGTTGCCGCTACCTTGCACGAAGCACAGATGTACCAGGCCGGGAATCCGGATCAATTTCTCATCAACCGGCAGGTACTGAAAGCAAACCTCTTGCCGGGGAACAATGTGCTTTCGGTGCAGGTACACAATGAGAACATATCCTCTTCCGATTTGTCGTCCCGCGTGTTTTTGTCGCTGGGAATTAACGATGCTTCCACATCCTATTCGCCGACACCAACCTGGTTCCAGCCGCCTTTCCTGTTCAATTCTTCCAACTTGCCCATCGTGGTGATCAATACCAATGGACAAACCATTCCCGATGGTTCAAGGATTGTGGCCGATATGGGCATCATCTATAATCCGAATGGCGCCCGGAATTACCTGACCGATCCGTTTAATGAGTACAACAACAAGATCAGCATCGAAACAAGAGGCTCTTCCTCACAGATGTTCCCCAAAAAATCATACAGCCTCGAAACACAGGACTCACTCGGAAACAACAACAATGTAGCCATCATGGATATGCCTTCCGAAAACGACTGGGTTCTTTATGCTCCGTATTCGGATAAATCACTCATACGGAATGTGCTGACCTATCACCTGGGAGAAAAAACAGGTCGTTATGCCCCGAGAACCAAACTGTGCGAGGTCGTTTTGAACAATGAGTACATGGGTGTGTACGTGTTTACCGAAAAGATCAAAAGGGACAAAGGACGGGTCGATATTGCCAAGCTGGATCTGGATGATCTGGCGGGCGACAGCCTCACCGGAGGCTATATTGTAAAGATCGATAAAACGACCGGCGGTTTCGGTTACGATTGGTTCTCACCCTTTGCTCCGCCTAATGCCGGATCGCAACAGGTCGGATTTCAGTTTCATTATCCCGATCAGATTGATATTCTGCCGCAACAGGCAACATACATCGAAAATTACATCACCAGTTTTGAAACGGCTCTGGATGGTCCCAACTTCACGGATACAACCCTCGGCTATCGGAATTACATCGATGTGCTCTCGTTTATCGATTTCTTCATCATCAATGAGATCACCAGAAATGTAGACGGCTACCGTTTAAGTACCTATCTGTATAAAGATAAAGACAGTAAAGGAGGTAAAATTACAATGGGACCGATCTGGGATTTTAACATTGCTCTTGGAAACATTAACTATTGCGACGGCTCACTCGCTACCGGTTGGGCTACCGATTTTAATTATACCTGTCCGGGAGATAATTACCTGATCCCGTTCTGGTGGGACAAACTCCTGCAGGATACGACTTACGCGAATCAGCTAAGATGCCGGTGGGAAAACCTGCGGTTGAACGAGCTCCATTTGGATACCATTTTAAACTACGTTGATGACCTGGCTTTGCTTCTGGATGAGTCGCAACAACGTAATTTCCAGCGCTGGGATATTCTTAATACTTATGTCTGGCCGAACAATTACATAGGAGGAAATTACCCCAATGAAATCAGCTACCTCAAAAACTGGATCACGAACCGGATCGACTGGATCGATCTGAACATTCCGGGCAATTGTTACAATGTGGGTGTTGAAGAACCGGAGCTTGCCTCGGATTTCAGTGTGTACCCGAATCCGACATCTTCCCTGATTTATCTGAGTTTTTCCGATTATCAACAACAGGATCGAAGAATTAAAGTGATTGATGGAAGAGGGAGAGAAGTGCAGGAACTGATTACGCGCTCATCGGGCCTAACGATCGATCTTTCAGCTCAGCCCGGCGGACTGTACTTTGTGGAGGTCATTACGGCAAAAGGCCGGTCGGTGAAAAAAGTGCTGAAACAATAATGATCGGACCATCCGTGCGAAAGCTGATCCTGTTTTGTCTGCTTACTGTATTTATTCAGGCTTGCTCACCAGAACTGGTTCGGGTCGATTTTTCCAAGCATCAGACAGCTGAGATTAAGATTCCCGGTAAGCAGGGTGAAGTCGTTGACCTGTATATCGATTTCGATCTGGAATTCGATTCGTTGCCCGATATGGTCATGGAATTTGAATTCTATCAGGGAAATTTATTACTCTTTAAAGGAGGGATTGATCCTTTGGCGGTTTTATCTCCGGAGAGAGAATTTACCGAAGAAAACGGAGGCGGAAAAATACACTGGACGTGTTACGGGAAACTTCAGGGTGATTTCAGTCCTCCGGCCGATACCCTGTTTACCGTTCGCTCCACACTGGTGATGAATCAGGCTCCGGGGCTCAAAATCAATAAATTTGAATTGGTTTTAGTACGGTAATACGTACCTTTGCATCCTCATGAACCCGAATCGAAAAGTATCGCTATATACCCTGGGGTGTAAACTCAATTTTTCAGAATCATCTTCCATTGCCCGGATGTTTCAGGAAGAAGGCTATGCCCGTGTGGAATTCAACGATACGCCCGATGTGTATGTCATCAATACCTGTTCGGTCACGGAAAATGCCGACAAGAAATGCAAACAGCTGGTTAAGAAAGCCCTTAAGATCAATCCGAACGCCTTCGTTGCCATTATTGGTTGTTATGCGCAGTTGAAGCCGGAAGAGATTGCCTCCATTCAGGGGGTTGACATGGTACTGGGTGCTGCAGATAAGTTCCGGATCATCGAACACATGCGAAACCTCGACAAGCAGGATGCAGCCAAAGTGATTAATACGAAGATCAAGGAGGTGAATACCTTTGTTCCCTCTTATTCCAAAGGCGATCGTACACGTTCATTTCTGAAGGTTCAGGACGGATGTGATTATTTCTGTACCTTCTGTACCATCCCTTTGGCCCGTGGGAAGAGCCGGAATGATAGCATTGAGGCAACCCTGAAAGTGGCCCGGGAAGTCGCTCAGAGTGACGCGAAAGAGGTTGTGCTGACCGGTGTTAACATTGGTGATTTCGGTCAGGGCGGAGAAGAGAATTTTTTTCAGCTGGTTCAGGAACTGGATCGGGTGGACGGCATTGAGCGTTTCCGGATTTCATCGATCGAGCCGAATCTGCTGACTAACGAGATCATTGAATTTGTAGCTCAATCAGACAAATTCATGCCTCATTTTCATATTCCGTTGCAATCGGGATCCGACCTGCTCCTGAAAGCCATGCGCCGGAAATACCTGAGCAAGCTGTATGCCGACCGGGTGAAGACGATTAAAGCCAGGATGCCTCATGCCTGCATTGGTGTCGATGTGATCGTAGGTTTTCCCGGCGAAACGGAAGAAGAGTTTTTAAAGACCTATGAATTCCTGAATGAACTGGACGTATCTTACCTGCATGTGTTTACCTATTCGGAACGTCAGAATACCGGAGCCGTTAAGATGGACGGTGTGGTGCCGAAGGAAGAACGTGCCAAACGGAGTAAGATGCTCCACATCCTGTCCGATAAAAAACGAAGACATTTCTATGAGCAGCATCTCGGTGAAATGAAAACCGTCTTATTTGAGTCCGAAGAGCAAGACAATTACCTGAACGGATTCACGGAGAATTACATTAAAGTGAAAGTACCTTATCGTGCCGGGCTCGAAAATCAGCTGCTTCAGGTCCAACTCAAACAAATCGATCCGGATGGTGTGGTAGAGATCGAAGAATTAATCACTTCAAACGTATAGCAGAACCTATGTTTCCGTACCTGTCAGACCTTACCAATTACCTCTTCGGATTTTCATTCTCCTTTCCGCTGCCCATGTTCGGGTTTATGGTGGCTCTGGCCTTCATTGCTGCGAACCTCTTGTTTGTTAAGGAAATGAAGCGGAAAGAGGCCGACGGGTTGTTGTCGCCCTCGACCATCAAGGTAATGAAAGGAGAGAAAGCCAAAATGAGCGATCTGATTACGAATGGATTATTCGGATTCCTGCTGGGGTATAAAGTATTGGGGCTGTTGCTTAACTACAGTGAGGTGATCCGGGATTTGCCGGGTTATATTTTATCTGCCCAGGGGCAGGTGTTGGGAGGAATTGCCGGGGCGGCATTGCTGGCTTTCCTGAAATACCGGGAAGCCGAGAAGCAACGATTGCCGGAACCGAAGGAAGTGGAGGAAACCGTCCGGCCGTTTCAGCATGTCAGTACGATGACTTTTATTGCGGCCATCGGAGGGATATTGGGAGCTAAACTTTTTGATGCGGTTGAAGACCTCGACCGGTTAGCCGCCGATCCGATGGGTGTGATCTTTTCTGCATCCGGTTTGAGTATCTACGGCGGGTTGATTGTCGGAGGAGGTTCCGTGGTCTATTATGCCTACAAGAAAAAATTGAAACTGGCCCATGTGGTGGATGCCTGTGCGCCCGGATTGATGCTGGCTTATGGCATCGGAAGAATTGGTTGTCAGCTGGCCGGTGATGGCGACTGGGGCATGCCCAATACAATGCCGATGCCGGAGGCATTAAGCTTTCTGCCGGAGTGGATGTGGAGTTTCGATTATTTTGGCAATGTGAACGGTGTGGATCTCGGAGCTCCCGGAAGGCCGGTTTTGGTTGACGGATTCATGTATGAGGGTAATGCCTGGCCGACACCTTTTTATGAAACGATCATGGCGTTCATCATCTTTGGGATTTTATGGACGCTGCGCAAGCGGCTGAAAGCCGCGGGAGCCTTGTTTTCTGTCTACCTGATCCTGAATGGTATCGAACGGTTCTTCATTGAAAAGATCCGGATCAACGACAAGTATGAGTTGTTTGGCATGCAGGCTACCCAGGCCGAGATCATTGCCGTACTGCTGGTTGTGGCGGGAGCCTTCGGTGTTTACTATGCTTATCACAAGCACAAAAAGCTCCTGAATTAGAATTTCTTCCCCGCTGTTAATAACTCTGCCGCTGCAAAATTGGATTATCCTCTTGCTTTAAAGTAATTTGTAGCTGGAAGTTAGAAGTTGGATTTTGCCATTTGTCATTTAACCCAGCACCTAACTTTCACTTATTAATACAATGCCATGTTTCATCTAAAAGAAGGGGATCCGGCACCTGAGCTCGGAATTACAGATCAAAACGGGAAAGTCCATCATCTGGCAGATTATGCCGGTAAAAAGCTGATCATTTATTTTTATCCGAAAGACCTTACTCCGGGTTGTACGATGGAGTCCTGTAACCTGAGAGATAACTACAATGATTTGAAGGCAAAAGGGTTTGAAATACTCGGGGTTAGCGCCGATGATGAGAAAAAACATACCCGGTTTATTGAGAAACACGATCTGCCATTCGATTTACTGGCCGATACGCAAAAAGAAATGCTGAATCGTTATGGTGTCTGGGGTAAAAAAAAGTTCATGGGACGAACCTATGATGGCATTCACAGAACGACTTTTATTATCGATGAGAAGGGAAAAATCGAGAAGATCATCACCAAAGTAGCCACGAAGAACCACTCCAGTCAGATTCTGGAAGCGTTAGAGGGTGAAAAATAATTAACTGATAATCAGGTAGATAAATACAATGTTGTTTGTAAAACTACAAATTATAGTTTTTTTGACTTATATTTGTAGTGTAAAAAAACAAGTAGCAACTAAATATACGAAAAATGAGTGAATCAAATGCAGAAAAACTAAAAGCCCTACAGTTAACCATGGACAGGTTGGAGAAATCCTACGGCAAAGGAACGATCATGAAATTAGGAGATAATGCTGTGGAAGACGTGGATGTGATTCCCACAGGTTCTCTTTCTTTGGATCTGGCTTTAGGCATTAACGGGTATCCCAAAGGCCGTGTGGTCGAGATCTACGGTCCGGAATCCTCCGGTAAAACAACCCTGACCATTCATGCAATTGCCGAATGCCAGAAACAGGGTGGGATAGCCGCTTTTATTGATGCGGAACATGCATTTGATGCTTCTTATGCTCAGGCACTGGGGGTTAATATTGATGAACTGATCATTTCTCAGCCGGACAACGGGGAACAGGCTCTGGAAATTGCCGATAACCTGATCCGTTCGGGAGCGATCGACCTCCTGATTGTCGATTCGGTAGCAGCTTTAACGCCGAAAGCCGAGATCGAAGGAGAAATGAGCGATTCTCAAATGGGATTGCAGGCACGGCTGATGTCCAAAGCATTGCGGAAATTAACCAGCTCCATCAAGAAAGCCAATTGTTGTACCATCTTCATCAATCAGCTGCGTGATAAAATCGGTGTCATGTTCGGGAATCCGGAAACAACAACTGGTGGTAATGCACTGAAATTCTACGCATCCGTTCGAATTGATATCCGGAAAGCTTCTCAGATTAAAAACGGAGAAGATGTGGTCGGAACAAGAACCCGTGTGAAAGTAGTCAAAAATAAAGTAGCTCCGCCGTTCAGGAAAGCAGAGTTCGACATCATGTATGGCGAAGGAATCTCCAAAGTCGGCGAAGTGATCGATCTGGGTGTCGATCACGATGTGATCAAAAAGGCAGGAAGCTGGTTCAGTTACAACGAAACCAAACTGGGTCAGGGTCGAGATGCCGTAAAACAATTGCTGGAAGACAATCCGGAATTAATGGAGGAACTGGAAGCAAAAATTGTTGAAGCGCTAAAGAATAAGTAGTTAATTAGAATTGAGTAACTTTGAGTCCTTTCAATTATTGAAAGGACTTTTTGTTTATTATGCATCGATTATTATACATCTTACTGGCCTTTTATCTGCTTTCATGCGGACAGGATGGCAACGTGGAAAACAACGTGGAACAGGTGGTTGAAACAGACAGCACTTCCACCGAGAGAGAAAAAGAATTCAAGGCGATCAACGAGATGATCAAAGCCGACATTAACAACAGCGCCTGGTATCTGAAACGAGCCAACCTGTACGTGAAATACAATGAAATGGATCTTGCCATTAAAGATGTGGATCGAGCCATTTCCATCGATTCCCTGGTTCCCGATTTTTACTTGCTCAAAGCCGAATTACTGAAAAAGCAGGATAAATTCAAGCAGGCCAAGAACGTACTGGATCAATGCATGATGGTCGACAACAACAACGTGGAAGCACGGGTAGAACTCGGATACCTGGCACTGATCGTTAAGGATTACAAGCAAGCCATGGAATATGCCGATGCAGCATTGAAAAGGAATGTGCATTATGCCGAAGCATATTATCTGAAAGGAATGATCTTTCAGGAAAAGAAGGATACGGTACTGGCACTCTCCAGTTACAATACAGCTATCGAACAGGAAAATGATTATTACGAGGCTTACATCGCTCTGGGGATTCTCAACATGAATCGTGACCTGAATCTGGCCAAAGGATACCTTCAGAATGCCATCCGGATCCAACCCGAAAGTCTGGAAGCACTTTATGCGTACGGCATGGCCTGCCAGGAAAATGGCGATTACAACGAAGCCATCGAAACCTACCATAAAATATTATCAATCAGCGAATACCGCGAGCCTTATTTTAACCTGGGCTACATCCACCAGGAGTACCTGAAAGTATATGATGTTGCCATCGAATGGTACACCAAAGCCATTGAGCTGGAACCTAAGTATGAAGATGCCTACTATAACCGCGGACTTTGTTACGAGCAATTGGATATGAAAAATGAAGCCATTGCCGATTTCAAATACGCCCTTCAGCTGAATCCGCAGTATACCAACGCGGCGCTGGCACTCGGAAGAGTTCTTAAACAATGAGGAAAGGGCTAACCATATTATTCTTGTTTTCTTCCCTCTTTGTTGCGCCTTTACTGGCTAGTCAGCACGAACTCGATTCATTGCTCAAGCTGGCCAACACGGAAAAGAATGACTCTATCCTGTTGGCTGTGCTGAATGATATCGGTTCCGCGACCTACAAAGTCGATCAGCAGCTCGCCAAAAAATACTGGACCAGAGCCTTAAAAATGGCGGAAGAGCTGGTGAAGAAAAACCCAACTCCATACTATTACGAAGAGTTAGCTACGGCCAATAACGGGATGGGGATCATCAGTCGCAGGATGGGCGATTATCCGGCAGCCTTGTCGTATTACCAAACCTGTTTAAAAATAACCGACGAAACAGGAAATTTAGCCGATTTGGCCTCCACCTACCAGAACATGGGAATCATTTACCGTGACCTCGAAGAGTTTGATAAAGCCATTCCATACTATAATAAAGGCTTGGAAATCAGAATAGAGCAAAAAGATACGCTCGGACTGGCCGGAAGCTATAATGCTTTTGGGATTCTTTACCGCCGGATGAAAGACTACGACAAAGCACTGGAATGCTACCTGAAAAGTTTGGAGTTGTCGGAAAGGATTCATGACGATGAAAATGTAGCTCAATCATACAATAACATTGGGGTGATTTATGTTACTTCGGGGGATTATATCAAAGCAGCCGAGTTTTTCAAAAAGGGATATGACCTGCACAGCCTGAAAAACAATGAAGCCGGTATGGCGCGGTATCATGCCAACATGTCGCATGTTTATGAAAAGCAGGGGAAGATCGTGATGGCCATCAAGGAAGGCCTCAAGGCGCATGACCTGTATACTAAAATGGACAGGAAAAACGACCTCTCCCAGGTCGCCGGAAAACTCAGCCACCTCTATGCGAAGAACAATAACTACAAAAATTCCCTGAACTATTATAAGGAATTCATCGCGATGCGCGACAGCGTTTTTAATGAAGAGAGTTTGCGTGAAATCGCCCAAAAGGAGATGCAGTTCGAATTCGATAAACAAATGATGGCCGATAGCCTCGCCCGCGCCGAAGAAGTACGCATCAAAGAGATCCAGTATCAACAAAAGCTCAATCAGCAAAAGACCTTTACCTACGGAGGTGCTTTGATCCTAGTTATTGTGATTATTTTTTCTGCCATGCTCTACAAGCGGTTGAAAATCTCCAACAAGCAGAAGGCCATCATCGAAGAACAAAAACTGATTGTCGAGATCAAAAACAAAGAAATTGTAGATTCCATCAATTATGCCAGAAGAATTCAATCGGCGATATTGCCTTCTATTGAGCGCATCCGAAAAACATTGCCGGATTCTTTTGTGTTTTACCAACCTAAGGATATTGTAGCCGGTGATTTTTACTGGTACAAAGAACGCCAGGGGAAAATACTGATTGCCGTTGCTGATTGTACCGGGCACGGTGTACCCGGTGCTATGGTGAGTGTGGTTTGCCACAATGCACTGAACCGGGCGGTCAACGATTTTAAACTGATCGAGCCGGCTAAGATTTTGGATAAAACAGCCGAATTGGTGCGGGAAGCCTTCGAGCTGAACCAGGAAGAAGTGAAAGACGGAATGGATATCTCCCTGTGCTGTTTTGACCTGGAGAACAAACGCTTGGAATACGCCGGGGCGATCAATTCCTTATTCTTTATCCGGGAAAACAAACTGAACGAGGTGAAGGGCGACAAGCAGCCGATCGGGCAGTATGCCGAGATCAAACCGTTTACCAATCACGTGTTGGATTTTAATCATGGAGATAAATTCTATTTGTTTTCCGATGGGTACGCCGATCAGTTCGGAGGTGTAAAAGGGAAAAAGTATATGTACAGGCGATTCAGGGATTTCATGCTGAAACTCAGTGATATCGACTTTTCCAAACAACAGGCCATGCTGAAAAAAGAGTTCGATCACTGGAAAGGTAATCTGGAACAGTTAGACGATGTCTGTATTATTGGTGTCCAAATATCATGAATTACCTTTCTGTTGAAAATCTGACCAAGTCGTACGGCGACAGAATCCTGTTTCAGGATATTACTTTTGGTATTGACCAGGGGCAAAAGGTGGCGTTCATCGCAAAGAACGGTACCGGGAAATCAACCTTCCTGCGCATCCTGTTTGGAACCGAAGGGTATGATTCCGGGAACATCGTGTTCCGGAAAGACATCAAGACCGGTTTCTTATCTCAATCACCCGAGTATGCTGAAGATAAACGCATCAGCGATGTGGTTTTTGATGCGAAATCTGAGCAGATTCAAGCCGTACTGGATTATGAACTGGCTGCGAAATCGAACGATCCGGAGTTTCTTCAGAGAACGCTCGACCGGATGGATGCTCTGGATGCCTGGAATTATGAAACCAGAATCAAGCAAATTCTCGGCGAATTGAATATCCATGACCTGGATCAAAAGATCGGCGAGCTTTCCGGTGGGCAACTCAAACGCATTGCTTTAGCTCAGGTGTTGATCGAAGAACCCGATTTCCTGATTCTGGATGAGCCGACCAACCACCTCGACATCGAAATGATCGAATGGCTGGAGAACTACCTCTCCAAAGAGAACATTACTTTGCTGATGGTTACGCACGACCGGTATTTTCTGGAACGGGTGTGTAATGAAATCATCGAGCTCGACGACAAGATCCTTTATAAATACAAAGGAAACTACAGTTACTTCCTGGAAAAGAAACAAGAACGGGAAGAAATTTTCGAAGCCAATGTGGCCAAAGCAAAAAACCTCTACCGCAAAGAACTCGAGTGGATGCGACGCATGCCAAAAGCGCGTGGAACAAAGGCCAAATACAGGGAAGATGCTTTTTATAAGACCAAAGAAGTAGCTCATCAACGTAAGGATAACAGCAAGGTGAGCATCGAGATCAACATGAACCGGCTGGGAGGGAAGATTCTGGAACTGCATCATGCCAGAAAAGCCTATGGCGACCTCCAGATCCTCGAAGACTTCAGCTATGTGTTTAAAAAAGGAGAACGTGTCGGTATAGTCGGGAAAAATGGCGTTGGGAAGACGACCTTCCTGAACATGCTGCTCGGAACCGAAATGCTGGACGGCGGCAAGATCGTTCAGGGAGAAACGGTTGTTTTCGGGTATTACACCCAGAAAGGAATGCAGTTGAAGGATGATAAGCGGGTAATAGAAACGATCAAAGATATTGCTGAGGTCATTCCACTCACCAAAGGCAAGAAACTCACTGCAGCCCAGTTACTGGAAACTTTCCTTTTCCCGAAGAGCATGCATTATAACCTGGTGGAGAAGTTGAGCGGGGGAGAGAAACGCCGTCTTTATTTGTTGACTATCCTGATGAAGAATCCGAATTTCCTGATCCTGGATGAGCCGACGAACGATCTGGATATCGTTACGTTGAATGTACTGGAGGATTTTCTGGAAGATTTTCCCGGGTGCATCATCATTGTGAGCCGCGATCGCTATTTTATGGATAAGCTGGTCGATCACCTCTTTATTTTTGAAGGAGAAGGGAAGATCAAAGATTACCTGGGTAAATACAACGATTACCGCCTGGAGCAGAAAGAGAAACCCCAGCAGGCTGTTGTTCCCGAAGCTAAAAAGGAACAGCCGCAGATTGAGGATAACCGCACCAAGACGAAACTTTCCTACAAGGAAAAAATGGAGTTCGAACAACTGGAAAAGGAGATTCCGATGCTTGAGGATAAAAAGGAAGAATTGCAGCGGGCGTTACTGGAGAACACGTCCAATCACGAAGAGCTGCTACGTCTAACCGAAGAGTTGGGGGAATTAACGAACGACCTGGATCAGAAAACGGACCGGTGGTTGGAACTGTCGGAATTCGTTTAATTTTTCAGGACTTTATTCCAAAGCTGATAACTCACGTACACAAAAATGCCCAATAAGATGATCCGGGCAAACAGCCATTTGATGTAAAAGCCGGCCACAACCAACGCGGGTAGCAGGAAGATGCTGAGCAGGTGGGCGATACCCTGATTTTTGTTGGATTTGTTCATGCTTAAAATTTTTCGAACACGCCTAAACCGAACAGACTGAAGTCGTATTTTACCGGATCGGCAGCATCAAAAGTACGAAGATTTGCAGTCAGTTCTTCTACTGCCTTCCAATCATTTTGGGTCCGTATCAACAATCCTAATTTCCGGGCAACATTTCCCGAATGGACATCCAGCGGACACATGAGCTGACTGCTTTGAATGCCGTTCCATAAGCCGAAATCAACTCCGCGACGATCTGTTCTAACCATCCACCTTAAGAACATGTTGATGCGTTTTGCAGCCGAGTTTTTGAGCGGGTCGGACAGGTGTTTGGTGCTTCGTGCCGGATGATCGGGTTCGAAGAATAGCTGTTTAAACGTACTGATGTTACGTTGCATATCGTTGGGGTACATCGATAATGCCTGTTCCAGTCCGCCGTGATGTGTGTAAAGGTTTTGCAGCGATCGAATGAAAAAAGAGACGTCCGTACCATTGAAAGTACGGTGCTTGAAGGATTTGAACCGGGACAGATCGGAAGCCGAATGTTCCATCACAAAGCGATAAGGCTCAAGTTCCATCAGGTCGACCAGTTTCTGGGCATTATTGATGATGGTCTTTCGTTGTCCCCAGGCGATGGTGGCACTTAAAAATGCCGCAATTTCAATATCTTCCTTTCGGGAGAATTGATGCGGAACAGAAATGGGGTCGCTTTCAATGAAAGATTTTTGATTGAATTGGGTGTATTTTTCCTCTAAAAGTTGGTATATTTCTTGTTCATTAAGCACCGGATAAAAGTAATTATTTAACTTTAACTAAAATTTAAACCATTGAAAGCTAAGATTTACCTCTCGATACTCCTGGCACTTTTCACGTTGAGTGCATCTGCTCAAAAAATGAGTAAACGAACAACGAAGCATCACATGGATTCCGTATGGAAGTATGTGAATTCGTTAAAACTGGCAACACTCGATTCCATCATTGATTATGCCGATCGTAAAAAGAATGAGGTGAGTGAGCAGGATGATATCCAGATTCTGAACGACACGACGAGCAATGGTGCCGTGATGGAGATGATCGTGATTGATGGTGACACCAGCTACATCTACAACATGTCTACCTTTGCTGTGGTTGATCTCAAACCCTACGGAAACGAGGAGAAAGACCGGATGTTCCGGAAATTGCGTTTTCATGTGAAGAAGGTTTATCCCTATGCGAAGATTGCTGCCGATAAGCTAATGATGTACAATGAGCAGATTGCAAATGTGAAATCGGAGCATAAGAAAAAGAAGCTGATGAAGTTGCGTGAAAAAGCCCTGAAGGAGGAGTTTGAAGATGTGATCAAGAACATGTCCAAAACTTCCGGACGGGTGTTGATCAAGCTGATCGACAGGGAAACGGGGCAATCTACTTACGAGATCATCAAAGAAATGCGCGGAACGATCAAGGCCTGGACTTATCAGGGGTTGGGTAAATTATACGGTGCAGACCTGAAGCAGAAGTTTGATCCGAAGAATAACGAAGAAGATGAAATGATCGAGCGGGTGGTTCAGTCGCTCATTGCCGAAGGGGCTCTGTTTTATTAACCACCTAAAATGGCGTGAAGGTCGTCGATCTGGCTTTCCCAGAGTAGTTTGGCTTCATCGATTTCGTCTTCCTCAATGAAGTCAGTAATGATGAGGGAAACATCTTTAGTGATGTCGTCGATTTGGATGCGCAATTCGAAATAAGCCTCACTCCCTTCGTCACCTTCCCATTGAAAACGAACGAACTGGTTGGCCCGTTTGGAGATCAGCTTGGCCTTTTCCTCACTATCTTCCCACATGAAGGTGAATACCTGTCCGCGTGAATTCACATTATCAGCAAACCATTCACTCAGGCCGCTGGGTGTGGCGATATAACTATACAACAATTTGGGTGAGGATTTCACCACAAATTCCATTTCAAATTTAACTTTATCGTCCATCACATCATGCATTTAGCGCAGTTGCAATATAGTAAAAAAAAAGAATTTCCAGGAGCAAACGGATTCAAATAAAAAAAATAAGAAACATATAGGTGAAAAAAAATTCAAAAGACTATATTTGCACCCGATTTGGCGAGGTAGCTCAGTTGGTTAGAGCGCCGGATTCATAACCCGGAGGTCACGGGTTCAACTCCCGTCTTCGCTACGAAAAACCCACCACACGGTGGGTTTTTTTATTCGATGAACTGAGCTCAATTTGTTGGAACCTATTATTCACGAACAATTCGTGACCACACTGCCGCAGATCCATTGCCGCTGGATCCATCCCTGAACGATGTTGCCGTTGTGGCCGTATTTTACCAGAATCCAGTCACTTTCAGGTGTGGCATCCACCAACTGCAGCTGCGTTTCCTGCGTGAGCGTAGCCACCACTTCACTGGATTCATCAGCACTTTCATACAGGTTGATGTGCTCTCCCCCATAATTTCGGGTACTAACGGCCAATACCGACCCGTGAACATAGGCCGCCAGGTCGTCGTACGATTCTTCTTCGTGATCCGGGCACCATACCTTCCCGACATAAAACCACCCGTTAGCAACACCTTTTAGGGTCAGTTGGTAGGCGAATTCATCGGATAAAGCCGTAATCGGATCCCCTCCCGGAGTTGCCCGGACATTCGTCGGACCACCTTCCCGGTCGCTGATGTAGGCTTCGAAAGGACTTTCAAAATCAATGTGTTCGACGGCCGGAATATCAGTCATTTCGGTCGTTTCAGGAATAGTCGTGTCCGCTGTAATGCTTGTTGTTACATCCGTTGTTTCAGTTTGTTGATTATCGGTTTCAGTCTCTCCGCAACTCCATAAGAGCAGAGCAGAAACGCTAAGTGTAAGTAGTGTCTTCATACTCCTAATCTAAACAATTTCCGTTAATTAGCTTTAAATTTTGGAGTATATTTGTGTATGCGATTTCTTGTTATCATCAGCTTGCTGCTTACGATCAACGTCTTCGGACAGGAAACCATCGAAGCGAATCCCGGGGAGTACCTGCCCGCAGAAAACTACGGTGGTAAGGTGGAATTGAAACGTTTCCTTCAACAGGAGATGAACTATCCGTCCATAGCACTCGAAAATCAGGAGGAAGGCACTGTGGAACTCCGTTTTGTGGTGGATGCCGAGACCGGCCGGACCAGTCAGCTTCAGGTGCACCAGTCCGTTTCCAAAGAACTGGATGAAGAAGCCATCCGGCTCCAGCAAATGCTGTTGTTCAAGCCGTCTTATTACCTGGGCGACCGTGTAACCACCCATTGCAGCCTGAAAATAAAATTCTCCATCAGCACCTACAAGCGCTACTGTAAAAAAAGAGGGTACGATCAGATCGATTTTTCCGACGACATCGATTGGTCGAATACGATTTACCGCGACAATCAGGTAGATGTAAAACCGAGAATCATCTTTGCTGATTCGCTGGATAACATTGCCACTTTCCTTTCTAAAAACCTGAAGTATCCCGAAGGAACCCGGAAACTGAACATCACGGGAACCGTTAAGCTCAGTTTTATTGTAGAACCTACCGGCCGGATCACCAACATCAAGGTGGAGCGCGGAGTCGGCGGTGGAGCATCGAACGAAACAGAACGCCTGCTCAAATTGTTAACCTGGCTGCCTGGAGAGAAAGACGGTAAAAAGGTCCGGGTATCAAGAACCTTCGAAGTGGACTACAAGCTCACCAATGATGCGGGCTATGATTACGTTCCTTCAAAATACTAAGCATTTCGCTTTTGTCTTATAATTTTTGTGTTTTGTAGATAAAGAGATTACTTTTGTCGTCCAATTCTGAGTAATGATGAAGTTATTTTTTAATAAAAGTTTATTGATCGTTCTCCTGATCTCTTGTTCTGGCGTGTGGGCTCAAGATAAAGTCTCACCAAGAACGGCCAATGAATTCTTTAACGACGGGAACTTTAAGGATGCCCTCGATCTGTACCTGACCTTACTGGAGGCAAATCCCGACGACATCAAGCTGAATTATCGAACCGGCGTTTGCTACCTCAATACGAACATCGATAAATCCAATGCAATCCCTTACCTGGAAAAAGCCATTCAATCGGAAGAGGCTGATCCGAATTCTTTCTACTTATTGGGTAGGGCCTATCACTTTGCTTACCGCTTTGATGAAGCCATCCAAATGCTTGAAAAGTTTAAAGCAATCGACAAAGGGAATACCTACAACCTGACTGATGTGGAGAAACAGATCGAATACTGCTACAACGCCATTGAGATCATGAAGTTCCCGCTGGATATCACCTTCGAAAACATGGGAGCGTCAATCAACTCGTCGTCTAAAGATTATTACCCCTTCGTACCCCTGAATGAGGAGTTTCTGGTGTTCAACTCCAAGCGTGATGACGGGAGCGATAAATTACCTGACGGAAGCTACCATTCGGAAATTTATTTGTCACGGGTTAAGAACGGTGCGTACCAGGCGGCCCGCAAGCTGGATCAGAATGTCAATACCTTGAGCGGTTCCGAAGAAATTATCGGGTTATCTGCCGATGGAACAAAAATGTTGTTCTATTTCGAGAATGAAGCGCATTATGGCGATCTTTTTATTGCCGATTACGATAAAGGAAAAGTGACCAATATTGAAAAACTGCCCAAAGAAATAAACTCCAAGGATCATGAAATTGCAGCTTCTATCAATGCCGAAGGGGATGAGATTTACTTTGCGAGCGATCGGGAAGGGGGCTACGGGGGGGTGGATCTCTATGTTTCACGCATTCTGCCTAACGGGAAATGGGGCCCGGCTCAAAATCTGGGACCAAGCATTAACACGCCTTACGATGAAGATTTTCCGAACATTTCACCAGACGGAAAGACCCTGTATTTCAGCTCCAAAGGTCATACGAGTATGGGTGGTCACGATATTTTTAAAGCATCCTGGAATAATGTGAAGCGGCATTGGGCCGACGTAAAAAACCTGGGTTACCCGATCAATACACCGGAAGACAACATGAACTTCCGGGTATCCGAATCCGGCAGAACCGGGTACATTTCCATGCTCAGAGCCGGAGGTTACGGAGATTTGGATATCTATGCCGTGACGTTCAACGAGGTGGATCCGCAGTATACGGTTGTAAAAGGGTATGTGAATTCCATGGATACGACGCAACAGATCAAGGATGTGTTTATTTCTGTTTTGGATCTTCAAACTGATGAACTTTACGGAAACTACATGACTAACCCGATTTCGGGGCGCTACATCATGATTCTGCCTCCGGGGAGATACAATGTGCTGGTAGAGGTACCCGGTTATCAAACCTATTCGGAAAACATGGATGTTTACGGGAAGAGCTCTTTCAGGAGTGTCATTAAAAAGGACTTTACCCTGAAGCCCGAAAATTAGTCGGACACCAGTACGACATCCTGCTCAAGTCCTAATCCATACTTCAAATGCTGATTCCTGAAATCTGCCGGATCGGTTGTGATCTCGGAAGAATACAAATATCCCGATTCGGGAAGTGGTTCAACTTTTATCGGCGACGCCGAAGCCTCCTGTACCAACTGAATCCTTTCGTCAAACGCTTTGCTGTAGTGGTAATGGATGGGTGTAAAATAGATCGTCAGGATCAGGAGATACAAACATCCCCACAAGGGAGCGTAAAAGACCACTTTTTTTGAACTTTTGGAATAGTTTCCGAGTAGGAAGAACAGCCTCACAATTAACACACTGATAAATAGGGAAGTGGTAATTGCAGCCCGGTCGGGGCCCAGTCCGCCCAGCGTAAACGTAACCATAAACTGGTTTAGTGTAGCGATCAGGCCGATGTAGAGGATGCTCAAGATCACTTCCCGCGTCGGGTTAAAATTGGGATTGTTGTAATTGGATCGTTTCCCTAAAATGTAAAACGGAATGCAGAGGATAATGGCAATCTGGAAGGTGAGGTGAAACTCGAAAAAGAGGTATTTGAGGGTGTTGTAAGCACTGTAAACGATCAGGCTCATCAAATCCAGTCCCGGTGTGATCTCGTCCCGGTGAATCGTTCCGCTGCTGAGGTAATCGATGAGGAAAGAAATAACGAGCAGGGCAATTCCGGATATTACGAGCTTTACCCTGAACCGTTTGTAGAGCAGAACGAGGCCGAACAGGCAGGCAATGATGGTCATGGGTTCGTTGGATCCGCCTACATAAATAAGTCCCAGTACAAATAGCAGGCTGTCATGCCATTTCAGTTTTTTCAAAAACAAGGCAGGAGCAGCCATGAGCAGGCCGATGACACTCCAGAAGTACACAACCGATGAGGTGAACCAAAACCAGCTTTCATTAGGGTGTACGGTACAGAAAAAAAAGACGGAGATAAAGATGATGCTGTAAATGAGTACTTCCCGCCGGGGGAGGTCAATTTTGTAGAAGCCGATTACCGAGCGGAAGAGCCTTTTGACTGCCAGAACCAAAAGCAGGAAACTCAGCAGGTTGAAGCCCAAAAGAAAGTAGGGGACGGCATGGAATTGAATAAACCACAATAGCGTAAAATTGGAGGTCCACCGTCCGTGCCAGTTGAAATACAGGTGCTTGTAAATCTCGGAAAAGGACTTGTTGCTGATCTCCCCGATAAAGTAAAAATCATCTACCGAGAAGCGGTTGAAACAGAAGCAGGACAACAGGAAAATTACAAAAAAAACAGCCTGCGCAGCAACCAAATATGACGTCCTGGAAATCATCACCACAAGTTATAAAACATTATTAACATTGCTTGAAAAAATATTCTTTTTCATCGAATTTTGCCATCAATCTCATTTTAGAACATGCAGCAGTATTTAGACCTCTTAAACCATGTGTTGTCCAGCGGATCTTCCAAGGGCGACCGGACAGGAACGGGAACCATCAGTACATTCGGGTACCAGATGCGTTTCGACCTCAGTGAAGGATTTCCGTGTTTGACTACCAAAAAATTACACCTGAAATCCATCATTCATGAGCTGCTGTGGTTTATTAACGGAGATACCAATATCAAATACCTGAAAGATAACGGAGTAAGCATCTGGGATGGCTGGGCCAATGAACATGGCGATCTCGGACCGGTTTACGGCTACCAATGGCGGAACTGGAACGGCGACGGCATCGATCAGATTACCGACCTGATCGACCAGATTAAAACCAATCCCAACAGCAGACGATTGTTGGTTTCCGCCTGGAATCCCAGTGTGATGCCGGATACGTCGGTTTCTTTTGCGGAGAATGTGGCGAACGGAAAAGCAGCACTACCTCCGTGTCATGCCTTTTTCCAGTTTTACGTGAATGAAGGTAAATTAAGTTGCCAGTTGTACCAACGTAGTGCGGATACCTTTCTCGGGGTTCCTTTTAACATCGCATCATATGCCCTGTTCACCATGATGGTTGCCCAGGTTTGCGGGCTGGAAGCAGGGGAGTTTATCCATACCTTTGGCGATGTTCACCTGTATAACGACCACATCGAGCAGGCCAAACTGCAATTAACGAGAGAACCACGCCCGCTGCCGAAGATGAAGATCAATCCCGGTGTAAAAAGTATTTTCGATTTTAAATTTGAAGACTTTGAACTGGTGAATTACGATCCGCATCCGCACATCAAAGCCGCCGTTTCTTTGTAATGCAAGCGCTTAACCTTCCTGAATACGAAATCCGGATCAAGCAGGAAAACGGTAAGCAGCTCATTTTTGATGCCGTCCGGAAGAAATACCTGATCTTAACACCGGAAGAGTGGGTCAGGCAAAACTTCGTTCAATACCTCATTCGGGATAAGCATTATCCGGCCGGACTCATCCAGATCGAAAAAGGATTGAAACTGAATGAACTGCAAAAACGGGCAGATGCCGTAATTTATAAAGGAAGCCGGCCACATGTGCTGCTGGAATGCAAGGCACCTCACATCCCCATCAATCAGGATACTTTTGAGCAGATAGCCCGTTATAATTCGGTGTTTAAAGTGCCTTACCTGATCGTAACGAATGGCATGGATCACTATTGTGCGTGCATCGATTTTGAGCAAAACAGCTTCGAATTCCTGAAAGAGATTCCGGATTACAAGGACTTGAGCCAGGATACGGCTTCAGATTGATCCGTAAACAATTTTACATGGAACTTCGGTTGTAAGGTAGTGATGATGATGTTGGCGATATTCTTTGCATAATTTTTTCTCGTCAGAACAGCCATGCCCAGGCAGTGCTCTTCTCCCAAAGCCTTCAGTGTTTTCCGGGCTTCCGGCTCCATGGATTGTTCCTCGGTCGGATCGATGTAGATCAATGCCTTTTCTCCCTTTGAAAGTTCAATAATTAACTTAAACACTTCTTCGATGCCTTTTTTGGTGACGTGGCCCCTGCTGTAAACCCGGATGATCCCATCACCTTCTATAGAAATACGATGCCCTTCAGCTTCGATGGTTTTGATAACAGCCATGTGTTTAATCAGTTAAATTGGTTTGGAAGCGTAATGATATAAAAAAAATAACATCTTTCATAAAAAAAGGATGCAACCAAAGTAATAATAGCATTCGTTTAGTATTTGTAAACTTTTGACTACCTTTAATTTATGAGAAAGTTAATCCTGATGTTGCTGCTTGTTTCCGGAACCGTTGCTCAAGCACAGTACGCCAAAGTGAATATCGCCCTTAAGCAGGCACTTGAACAGCAAAAAGATAAGACGGCTCTTTTTCCCTTGTTTGTGATGGGGGATGTATCCCTGATCAGGCAGGAAGTAGAACAACTGCAGGGAAAGGTGATCCGTTCGGCCGGAAAAGTGGTTCAGGTGGAACTTCCCGTAAATACGATCGAAGAGTTCTCGAAAAATACCTTCGTTCAAAGTATTCCTTATTCTTTTTCGAAAGGACAGGTGCTTTGCGATACCATGACCATCCACAACAACGTCACCCCGGTTCATAATGGTGTAAGTCCGCTGTTGCAACCCTATACCGGAAAAAATGTGGTGTTCGGGATCATCGACACCGGTCAGGATATTGTGCACCCCGATTTTAAGGATACCCTCGGAAATACCCGCATCTACCGGATCTGGGATCAGGTCTCAGGCCAGACCTGGGATTCGGCATCGATCAACAACATGACCTGTACCCACACGGATTACAGCCTCACGTCACACGGAACCCACGTGTCGAGTATCGGGGCAGGGAACGGGCTGGCTCTGAACAATTATGCCGGTGTTGCCGGAGAGGCTACGATCGTAGCCGTTGCTACGGACGATACCGCACCCAATTGGCTGTCGACATTCGTAGATGCAACCGATTACATTTTCCGTGTTGCGGATTCCCTGGGTTTACCTTGCGTGATCAATGCCAGTATCGGAGATTACTACGGGTCACACGACGGGACCGATCCGGCTGCATTGCTGATCGACAGCATCCTGAACTACAAACCGGGTAGGGCATTGGTTGCCGCTGCCGGAAATGCCGGGTTTTTTAACTGGCACCTTGAACATAACGTAGGTCCGGATACCACCTTCACCTGGATGAAGTACAATGCCGGCTCTGCTTTCGGTTTCGGGTCTGTGTTTTATGAAATCTGGGCGGATACGGCTGACTTCAATCAGGTTGATTTTGCCTTTGGAGCGAATTTTCCTTCCGGAACATTTTCCGAAAGGGGGCGAACCGCTTTCGCCAACATTCAGAATCGTCTGGGAACGCATTACGATACGATCTTCTCCGCCAATATGGATACCATTGCGGTCATTGAAACCTTCGGCGATCTGCAGGGTGATAAGTACCTCTTGCAGGTGATGATGCAGGAGCCGGATTCCAACAGCTATAATTTCAGCCTGCTGAGTACCGGTTCGGGCCGGTTTGATGTCTGGACCTCGAGTGTTTTCGGGACTTCCCAAATGGTAGAAACCGGTTTACCCTCCGCCGGTGTTTATCCGCCTGTCGTTCATTACGTGCTGCCCGATTCAGCTAAAACGACGGTGAGTAGCTTTCAATGTTCCCCGAACGTGATTACCGTAGCCAATTTCGAGAACCGTAAGACATACCTGGACGTCGATACCATCCTCCGGATCAAACCGAACATTCCCGGAAGGATTGCCAATTCATCCAGCCATGGACCCGATCGAAGAGGTAACATCAAACCGGATATCGGAGCATCGGGCGATGCGACGTTGGGCGCTAATGCGGCATCGGTAATTGCCGCCAACCTGGTTGCCGGTCCTGCCGAACGGCAAAAGGTTGCCCTGGGTGGGATGCATCGCATCAACGGAGGTACATCCATGGCTTCTCCCGTTGTGGCCGGTGTCGTAGCACTCTACTTCGAAAAATGTCCGAATGCGGATCATAATGAGGTTAAATCAGCCATTCTCAATACTGCCAAAGTGGATACCTTTACAGGAACAG
>JAGQZT010000048.1 GCA_020435335.1 Flavobacteriales bacterium
AAATCAGGTTCAACATATTTTGATGGAGGAATATTTCGGGCTTTCCCGAATCGAACTGCTGACCAGTCCCGGGAAAATAGTACCTTCTGATGCTTTGGCTTTGTTTGAACAGGCTCTGGCCAAGGTTTCTCGGGGAATTCCGTTGGCCTATGTGTTGGGTAAATGGCAGTTCTACGGGTTGGATCTTGTTGTTAACCCGTCGGTACTTATACCTCGTCCGGAAACAGAGGAACTGGTTCAGTGGATTTTATCGGAAAATCATTGCGGAAAGGTGTTGGATATTGGTACGGGGAGCGGTTGTATTCCCATTGCGTTAAAGAAGCATGCCCAGGAACTGCAAGTATTTGCGTGTGATATCAGTGAGGAAGCATTAAATCTGGCCAGGCAAAATGCGTTAGCCAATTACGTAGAAGTAGACTTTTTCCGGATGGATATACTTACGGAATCGTTTCAAAAATCAGTAGAATCGTATGATGTGATCGTGAGTAATCCACCGTACATTCCAAGTCGGGAGCAAGCGCAAATGGATGTCAGTGTGCTGGATCATGAGCCCGGACTGGCACTGTTCGTTCCGGATGAAGATCCGTTGTTGTTTTACCGGACTATTGCCGATTATGGATTACATCACCTGAAAGCAGGAGGGAAGCTTTATGTGGAAATCCATGAATCGTATGGTTCCGAGACTGTTGCATTGCTGAAGGATCGAGGTTACCTGAACGTTGAATTACGTCAGGATATTAATGGTAAGGATCGAATGGTGGGGGCATACCAATCAGATCAAATACTCTGAATTCAGATCGGGAATCCGGATGTTATTAAAACCGGCGGCTTCCAGTCGTTCCCGGTACTTCAGTTGCACTTCGTACTCGCCATGTACCAGGTAGAGTTCCCTGACCTGGTTCGGATCCTGGCATTTCAGGAATTCGATCATTTCCTCGTAATCGCCGTGTGCACTGTATTCTTCCATGGTTTCGATATCGGCTTCCACGTTGATTTCTTCCCCGAACAGTTTGATTTTTTTATCGCCCCGGGCAATTTTGTGGCCGAGGGTATAGGGTGAGCAATAGCCGACCACCAGAACGGTATTTTTCTTGTTACCGATGTTGTTTCGCAAGTGGTGAAGGATCCGTCCGGCTTCCATCATGCCCGAAGCGGAGATGATGATACAGGGTTCCTTGATGGAATTCAGGAGTTTGGATTCGTTCACATCACGGATGTATTTTAACCGGTTAAACCCAAACGGATCGGAATTGGTTTCCATGTATTCCAGGATAGAGTCATTATAGCATTCGGGGTGGTTTTTCATGATCTCCGTGGCATTGGTAGATAGCGGGCTATCTACAAAAACGTTGATCGGAGGTAATTTTCCGGCGGCTTCCAAGCGGTCGAGTGCATAAACAATTTCCTGGGTACGGCCTACGCTGAATGCGGGAATGATGAGTTTTCCTTTTTTTACCACGCAGGTATTGTACACAATTTGAAAAAGGCGTTCTTCAGATTGGGAAACATCTTTATGGAGTCTGTCGCCGTAGGTCGACTCGGTGATGATGTACTGTGCCTGGGGAAAGGGCTCCGGATTCTTGATGATCTTGTGGTTGAGCCGGCCGATATCGCCGGTGTAGCACAAGTGGTAAACATTTCCTTCGTCCTTGATGCGCAGATTAACGGCTGCTGCACCGAGGATGTGTCCTACAACGGTAAAGCAGACTTCAATATCGTCGTCGATCTTCGTCCATTTGTTAAAGGCCAGTCCACGAAAGTGTCGAAGCGAATTTTCCGCATCTTTGATCGTGTACAGGGGTTCGATCAGGCTTAAGCCTTTCTGTTCTCTTCGGCGATTGAGGTATTCGACGTCCGATTCCTGGATGTGTGCACTATCGATGAGCATAATGCCGCAGAGATCCTGAGTGGCCCGGGTGCAATAAATGTTGCCTTTAAAGCCTTTCTTTACGAGGTAGGGAATGGCTCCGGAGTGGTCGATGTGTGCGTGAGACAGGATGCAGTAGTCAACGGATTCGGGATCAAATCCGAGGTTCTTGTTGTTGTTCATTTCTGCTTCGTCCTTACTTTGGAAGATCCCGCAATCCAATAAAGTGTGCTTTTTGGTTCGTAGGAGAATGATGTATTTACTACCAGTAAACTAGCGTAGAGCAGAGTAGAGTTCTGTCCAGTTGTCGAAAATAACAGAGCAGTGTAGGTACG
>JAGQZT010000049.1 GCA_020435335.1 Flavobacteriales bacterium
AATCCTCGTACAGGATCAATGGGACGATTGATCGGCTGGATTACCTGCCCGGTTCGGCTACCATTCGCATCCTCGATTATAAAACCGGCAGGGTAACCCTCAATAAAACCAGTCCGGTAGAAGCCTGTTTTGAAGATGTTAAAAACAAGGAAGCTTTTCAGGGCTATTTATACGCATGGTTGTACGACAAAAAGCATCCGGATAAGCGAATTCAGGTAGGGTATTATACCGCCCGACATTTGAATGAAGGAATTCAGTATCTCAATGGAGGAACGCCGGTTGCTGTTGAAGCCTTGCAGGAATTTGAAATCCACATGAAAGCATTGATTGGGAAAGTCTTGTCTTCAGGCTTCGAACAAACTACGGACGAACAGAAGTGCCGAATTTGTCCCTATAAGGGAATTTGTAATCGAGGGTGATACATCATCATTTCAACGAGTTAAAGCCTTTAAGCTTATATCGAGGCTTTTGATAGAATGCGTCAATGCACCCATAGAAATAAAGTCTACGCCCGTTTCAGCTATTGCTCGTACCCGCTCCAAAGTAATGCCACCAGATGCTTCTGTCTCTGCCTGGTTACCAATCATATCAACGGCTTTCCGCATCATTTCCAGGGACATATTGTCCAGCATGATCCGGTCTATTCCCCCGACATTCAGCACCTCCCGAATTTCTTCCAGATTCCGGGTTTCTACTTCGATTTTCAATGTTAATTGCTCTTTCTTTAAATAGGATTTGCAAGCAGTAAGGGCTGCGGTAATACCACCGGCATAGTCTATATGATTATCCTTGATCATGATCATATCATACAACCCAAAACGGTGATTGACACCGCCGCCGATGAATACTGCCCATTTTTCCAGGTGCCGAATCAATGGAGTAGTTTTTCGGGTATCCAACACCCTGCAAGAAGTATTTTTTAGCAAATCGACAACGTTACGAGTGTAGGTAGCAATACCACTCATTCGCTGCATGACATTCAGGACCAGGCGCTCGGCCTGAAGAATGCTTCGGGGATCTCCCTCTACAAAAAAGGCAACATCACCCTTAACGACAGTCGTACCATCAGGCAACACCACTTCCATTTTTAGATGGGGATCGACGGTTTCAAACACTTTTTCGGCAAATGCTACTCCTGCCAGTATGCCGTCATCTTTGATCAGACATTGTGCCCGGGAAAATTGACCCGTGGGAATCGTGGATAAACTTGTATAATCTCCGGGACCGATGTCTTCGAAAAGTGCTTCCCGGATAATGCGATGCGTTTCGAGGTGATTCAGAAAATCTATCATATGGAACCCAATTGATGGCTCAATTTGAAACTTTATTTTAAGAATAAAAAAACTGCGACATCGAATGAATCGATGCCGCAGTCTTATTGCGTTTGATCTATGAATAGCTCGTTAAAGGAGCTACGTTACACTGAGTTTAGCGAGTTTCAAAACGAAGCTCTCGGATCCAGCCTTCGTTCTGCGCTACCCGGATGTAGATATTAACTTCAAAGTTACCGTTCGGCGTACTATACAATCCCAACACATACACAACACCTCCACTTTCCCCTTCATGCTGACGAGTAAA
>JAGQZT010000050.1 GCA_020435335.1 Flavobacteriales bacterium
GTTGAACTATGCCGTGCCATTGGTCTATAAATGGAAAGATCCGGTAAAAGGAGAACTGTATCGTCCCTTTGCCATTTTGCCTCCGGTGGTGGCTAATTTTGATGAAGAAACACAACTTTTCTCAGAACAAAAAGAACGAACTATTTCCATTACGGTCAAGGCCATGACTGAAGGTGTTCAAACTCAACTTAACCTGAAATCACCGGCAGGCTGGGTATTGTCCAAGCCGTCATTTGAGTTGATATTCACTAAGAAAGGAGAGGAGCAAAAGGTAAAATTTACCCTCAAACCAACAGCGAATGCTGAACTGGGGGATTTAACGGCAACACTTTCGGTTCTGGATAATCATTACAACCAGGCGCTGAAAACCATCGAATACGACCACATTCCGACACAAGTCTATTTGCCGGAAGCTAAGGCTCAATTGGTCTATGTGTCGCTCAAGAAGAAAGGGACCAGGATCGGGTATCTGGCCGGAGCCGGAGATGTAATTCCCGAGGCGTTGACCGGTGTCGGATATTCGGTTGATCAACTGGCTGAGACCGATATCACTCCGGAAAACCTGAAACAATATGATGCCGTGATTCTCGGAATTCGTGCCGTTAATGTGAACGATCGTATCGATTTTCTGATGCCTAAGTTGTTGAAGTACTGTGAGAACGGTGGCAATTTGCTACTTCAATACAACACGGCTCATCGCCTGAAAACAGAAAACTTTGCTCCGTATCCGCTTAAATTATCCCGGGATCGCGTTACGGAAGAGGATGCTGTCGTAACTTTCCTGAAACCGGATCATCCGGTATTGAATATACCGAACAAACTGACTATGAATGATTTTGATGGCTGGGTTCAGGAGCGGGGGCTCTATTTTCCGAACGAGTGGGATTCGAACTATGAGGCCATCTTAAGCTGGCACGATCAGGGTGAAGACGCCAAAGAAGGGAGTTTGCTGGTCGCGAAATATGGTAAAGGATACTACGTGTACACCGGAATCTCATTCTTCCGCGAATTACCTGCAGGCGTTCCGGGAGCATACCGGTTATTGGTTAACATCATCAGTTTGGGGAATGAATAAACATGTTATTACAAACGGACACATATTATCACATTTACAACAGGGCTAACGGTTTTGAAAACCTGTTTGTAAATGAAGGTAATTATTCGTTTTTTCTGAAGAGGGCGAAACAGTATCTCGCTCCGGTGTTGGATCTTTATGTTTACTGCTTGATGCCGAACCATTTCCATTTTTTGATTCGAACCAAATCGAAGGGCGAAATTCTGCAGAAGATGCCGCGTTCCCCAAAGTTTGAAACTTTAAATGATATACATAATCCAAAGTTTCAAACTTTGGATTATGTTAAGTTTCAAACTTTGGGGCGAAAGGAAGAGGCTACCGATAAGGTGGTGTCTTATTACATCTCGAAGCAATTTTCGAATCTGTTCAGCAGCTATACGCAGGCTTTTAACAAACAACAAAAAAGGAAGGGAAACCTGTTTCAAAAAGGATTTAAAAGGAAAGAAGTTGATTCTCCTGAATACCTGAAGCAACTGGTGTTATACATTCATTGCAATGCGGTACACCATCGGTTTGTTTCCGATTTTATCAAGTGGAAACACATGTCCTATCATACCATTCTCAAAGACCTGCAGGCTGAAATCATTCGCTGGTTTGATGACCTGGATAACTTCATTGCTTGCCACCGGCATCAGAATAATTTTTTTAACATCGAAAATCTGATCATCGAATGAATAAAGAGGTCAACTGGAATAAGTGGTATCTGCTGCTGGTAACCGTGTTGGTTGTCCTGATCGCTTTGTTTTACTGGTTTACCAAACATTTCTCATGAGCACGATCGACTGGATAGTACTGCTGGGCACCTTGCTTTTTATCGTCGTTTACGGCGTGTGGAAGACGCGTGGCAGCAAAAACCTCGAAAGTTACCTCAAGGGTGATAACGACGCGAAGTGGTGGGGGATCGGAATCTCCATCATGGCCACGCAGGCCAGTGCAATCACGTTCCTGTCTACACCCGGACAAGCCTATACCGATGGCATGCGCTTCGTGCAATTCTATTTCGGATTGCCCATAGCTATGATTATCCTTTCCGTAACATTCATTCCGATCTTTTACAAGCTGAAGGTCTTTACTGCCTACGAGTTCCTGGAGCAGCGCTTCGACCTGAAAACCCGTTCTCTGGCGGCAATCCTGTTCCTCGTGCAGCGTGGACTGGCGGCAGGGATCACGATCTATGCGCCGGCCATCATCTTATCAACCTTATTGGGCTGGAATTTGGGGCTTACGAATGTCTTCATCGGTATGCTGGTGATCGTCTACACTGTTTCCGGAGGGACCAAAGCCGTAACGCAAACCCAAAAGCAGCAAATGGCTGTGATGATGGGCGGGATGATCCTGGCGGGGATCATGGTGATCTCCATGCTGCCGGAGCATATCGGGTTTGGCGATGCGTTGCATGTGGCCGGAAAAATGGGCAAGCTCAATGTGGTGAACTTCGAGTTCGATCTGAATGACCGCTACAACATCTGGTCGGGGATGACAGCCGCGCTGTTCCTGTTTATGAGCTACTTTGGGACGGATCAGAGCCAGGTACAACGTTATCTGTCGGGTAAATCTATTCGGGAAAGTAGATTGGGACTGGTGATGAACGGCCTGCTGAAGGTGCCGATGCAGTTCATCATCCTGTTCATTGGGGTGATGGTATTCGTGTTTTATCAGTACAACCAACCCCCGATCTTCTTCAATACCGTGGAGAAAGAAAAGGTGGTGCAATCCGAATATGCCGGCGACCTGAAAGAATTGGAAGCCTCGTATGCCGTGTTGTTTACCGAGAAACAGGCTGAGCTCGACGGACTGGTACAGGCTGTTAATGACGAAGATGAGGCAGCGGTAGAGGCACACCAGGAAAAAGCACTGGCTTTACAGGAAGAGATGAACGGTTTGCGGGAAGAGACCAAGGCCTTGGTGAAGCAGGTTGAACCCGATGCCGAGACCAACGATAAAGATTACATTTTCATGACCTACGTGATGGACTTTCTGCCGGTGGGCATGATCGGGTTATTGTTTGCGGTGATGTTCTCGGCGGCGATGAGCAGTACGGCCAGTGAACTGAATGCCTTGGCGAGCACGACAACGATCGATCTGTACAAGCGCTCCTTCCGGAAAAATGCCGATGAGCAGCATTACTTGAAGTCGTCGCGTTGGTTTACGCTGTTGTGGGGCGTGTTGGCAATTGTGTTTGCTACCACGGCCTCCCTGTTTGAAAACCTGATTCAGGCGGTGAATTATCTGGGATCAATTTTCTATGGAACCATTTTAGGGATTTTTGTGGTGGCTTTTTACGTGAAGAAAATCAAAGGGAATGCGGTGTTTATCGCAGCAATCCTGGCCGAACTCTCGGTGATTGCTATTGACTTGCTGAATCGCTACGAACTCGCTCCCGACTGGCTCCAAATGGGCTACCTGTGGTACAACGTGGTTGGTTGCTTGCTGGTGGTGGTGTTTGGGTATGTTATCCAATCTGTATTAAAGGTAAAATAAAAAAGACCAACCTCCCGGCCGGCCTTTCTTAATTGGTCTTTTCCTGCGGAGCGTTAGCGGAAACAGGGATCCAAAACAATCTTACTGCTCACTCAGCTTCTTCACTTCATCCGCCCAGCGCTGCAATATGGCTTGCTGTGCCGCATGGTCATCGCCGTAAGGCCCCGCTGCTATCTGGAACAAAGTGGTATTCTTGTCAGCATCTTCCACCAACAGAAACTTCTCCACATACGGATTCCCGTTCAGCAGGTAATCGTTCTGCACGTAAAAACACCCGTACAGCTTGTCGGCATACACACTGGTCAGGTTCGATGGTTCGGCATAGTAATAGTTTGCTGCTACCTTCTCACGCCAATCCTTACTTTTAGGAGTATTACCTTTAAAACAAGTCTTTAATTGCTCAAGATAGTCGGGTTGGGTCAGCACCTGCCAGATCTTATCCTGAGTTGCCGCTATGTTCACGTTCAGGGTAACAAATGCTCCGGGTTTCAGGGCTGCAATTTCGAAATCGCTTAAAAAGGACACTTCATGCAAGCGTGCACTGCCGTTTCCGCCATTCAGGTAACGAAACCCGACCACCGAATCGCCATCGATATCTACTGCCTGGATCACGATTACCTGCTCGGTCTTATTCGTGTAATTGCTCTTGAAATTCGCTAAACGCGGCAGCCCGAGGTTAATGGCCTTCGCATTCGGATATTTCTCCGTGTCGATATACATCAGCGAGGCTTCGGTCTTCGTTTCTTCCCTGGTGGGAAGCCGGTCGGTAATCACCGGCACCGTCGACCAGTCGGCCAAGTTAACAGGGGGGAAACCTCTCAGGTTGTCGGGACAATACCAGCCACCGTATTTGTGAGGAACTTTTTGCACATTCGAAGCCTCTTTTTCAGGAGCTTCCTGCTGACTCTTACTGTCGCTGCATCCTACAACGGAAAGCAGTGATAAAGCAAAGACTAATTTTTTCATCGTTTCAAATTTTAAAGTGAACTTCAAAACTAAGGGGTGTGTTTTCCATCGGGGTTAAAGTGTGTAAATTAGTGTAAAATTGCTGTAATTTATTGAAATCCGATTGGTGCGACCGCCTTATTCCGATACTTTTGTTGCATGAATCGTTATTGCCGCATAAAATACCATTTTTTATTCTTCCTGTTCGGAATGATCGCCATTTCCGTCTCCGCAAAGGAACCCGTTGCACTTCAGCACATGAAAGTCGTTATGCGCATGGTTGGACACGAGTTTTTATTGCAGTTGGGCGACAGCACCTCACGCGTACTTCCGGTTGAGAAAATAGACGGCCGGTACCGCATTCAGTTTGAACATGACCTCGAATTTGAGCCGGACTTGCTTTGGTTTTCGGCATCCAAAGTATTCGAAACCAACAACATCGATAGTGTTTACATCCTCGAAGTGGAAACCTGCGAAGGTGGAGAAGTGGTATATAGTCTGGAAAAGGATCCCAAAGTAAAAGACCCGCTCTTTCCCTGTAAATCAAGACCATTGCCAAAAGCATGTTATGCGATCTATTTCACCGTTTTAAACGAACCCGTGTTTGTGGAAGAGAAGGAGGAAGATTCATCTGAAACCTACCTTTATGGGGTTCTGGTCCTGATAGTCATTTCGGGGTCGGTGTTGTTGCTTAGGAAAAAAGTAGCGGCTCAGGTAGATTCCGGGTTGGTACGAATTGGGGAATATACCTTCGATAAAAACCGAATGGTGCTGAATTACGCAGGAAAAGAAGAGGAGTTGACCGGTCTGGAGGCCGGACTGCTCGAGCTGTTGGTGATTCACGAAAACAAAACCCTGGAGCGCGATTACATCCTCAATGTGGTGTGGAAGGATGACGGTGATTACGTCGGACGTACGCTTGATGTGGCCATTTCCAAACTTCGTAAGAAACTCGCCGAAGATCCCGGCATCAAGATCATCAATATCCGCGGCGTGGGCTATCGTCTAACCGTTAATGTATAAAAAAAGGCCAACCTTTCGGTCAGCCTTCCTGTGTTATTCTGCCATACCCTGCCTCAACCAGGTTTTGAACAGTTCAATCTCTTCCTGAGTTAATGCTTCCCGTTTGCTTTTAAACGGCATGTATTTGACGTCGTCGGGAGCAAGTTCCACACGAGCGATGATGGCTTTGATGTGCTGTTTGGTGGCAGCATACGTGTCAAGCATTTCCTTGCGGCCTTTATCCGGGAAATGACAAGGTGTACAGCTGCGAACCATGATGGGCTTCAAATCCTTTTCATAGGAAACGACGGGTTCATCGGGATTAACCGCTTCGGTAACCGGAGTCTTTGCAGACTTACATTGCAGGAGCAATAATCCAATGCTCACTACAATCAGCGCATGCTTCAGTAAGGTAGGCATCATACGTGTGGGTTTATTTCAATCCCTGGATGAATTCTTCGTTCTTCTTAACATAACCGAAGTCTCCGCCTTTTGCGGCCTTTGCCACCTCAATGGATTTGTTGGCAGCCTCAATGGCTTCTTTTTTCTTGCCCATTTTTGCCAGAATCTGCGCTTTGTCGTGAATGTACCAGAAAGCATCCGGACGTTGCTCTACAGCTTTATTCATCCATTCCAGAGCCTGGTCCAGTTTCTCTCCTTTTTCCAGGTAATAACGTGCTCCGGCAACATAATCTCCGGCATTCGGACCGTCAATCAATACAGACTTGATCTGAGCTTCCATTTGAGCGTCCAGTTTCGTGTCGATATCGATCGCTACCATGGTATTTTCCCAGGATAACATCAGCTTCGCTCCCGAACTGGTAAAATGCCCGAAATCAATAGTGAAGGTCTCGATGGTTTCTTTCAATGTGGTCGGTTTGGCGGTAACACGCAAAGCATCTTCTTCCTGCTTGTATTCGCCAACACCCCAATAAGTGGTGTTGTTGTGGAAGATGACCGTCCATTCGTTTTCTCCCGGAATGGTGTAAAGGGCGTATTTCCCTTTTTTCAACTCTTTCCCGTTTACTGAGATGTCCTTATCCGTTTCGAATTTCGTGGAAGCATTGGCTCCGGTTCGCCAGATTTCACCATAAGGAACCAGGTCTCCAAATACTTTCCGGTCTTTTTTACCCGGTCTGGAGTATTCGATCTCGATTTCAGTCAGGCCGACCGTTTGTTCGATCTCTGCCGTAGGACTTGGTTTTGGTGCTTTGATCTGCGCCGAAGCACTCAATACGACCGTTGAGGCCAGTATAAGTGTAAAAAGTTGTGTTTTTTTCATGTGTAGTTTTTTTAGGTTAGAATCCCGAAGTTAGGAAAATGAGCTGCTTATTCCGAATGGATTGGGGCAAATTATATTTGTGGTCGAATAAGGTGATGAGTGGTTAGTGCAACTCAGCCTGATGCTTCGCTAGAATAGCTTCGGCACATTTCTGCCCGTCAATAGCTGCACTTACGATCCCGCCGGCATATCCTGCCCCTTCACCGCAAGGGTACAGCCCTTTGATGTCGATGTGCTCCAGCGTTTCCCGGTCGCGGGGAATCTTAACAGGAGAGGAGGTTCGGCTTTCTACGGCTACGATCACGGCGTCATTTCCTAAAAAGCCCTTTATCTTCCTTCCAAAGGCCTGAAAAGCACCCTGAAGGGATTTGGTGATGTTTTTGGGTAAAACCTCGTGTAAAGGCGTAGAAACAACTCCTGGATGGTAGCTGCACGCCGGAATCGAATCGGACTTCCGGTTTTTCAGAAAATCCACCAGCCGCTGTGCGGGTGCCAGTTGTCCTGAATTGGTGGTGCTGTCGTTCCCTGCGGCTTCGAAACAGGCCCGTTCCACATGCTCCTGGAATTTCAATCCGGCCAGGGGGCCGAAAGCCTTGTAGGGCTCCAGATCCTCATCGGTTACGGTTACGACAATGCCCGAGTTGGCAAAAGGGTTGTTGCGTTTGGAGGGCGACCAGCCGTTGGTAACAATCTCGCCGGGAGCTGTGGCGCAGGGAGCGATGATGCCACCCGGACACATGCAAAAGGAGAATACGCCACGCTTTCCGACCTGTTCTACCAGTTTGTAGGAAGCAGGAGGGAGGTGTTCATCCCGGACTTCACAATGGTACTGGTTCTGGTCGATCAGCAATTGCGGATGCTCCACGCGGACACCCAGTGAAAAGGGTTTGTTCTCTATGGCGATGCCTTTGCCGTGTAACAGGTAAAAGATGTCACGCGCCGAATGCCCTGTGGCGAGGATCACCTGATTGGCCAGATAGATCGTTCCGCTATTTGTTGCTACTCCTTTAATTTCCTGGTTTTCAATAATCAGGTCACTCACCTTGGTGTTGAAATGAATTTCGCCACCATGATCCAGGATGGTTTGCCGGATGGCTTCCACCACTTTCGGTAATTTGTTGGTACCGATGTGCGGATGGGCATCTATTTGAATGTCTTCCGGTGCGCCGTGTTCTACAAGAATCCGAAGCACCTCATTCACATCACCCCGCTTGGTGGACCGGGTATACAGCTTGCCGTCGGAATAAGTTCCGGCTCCGCCCTCACCGAAGCAGTAGTTGGAATCCGGATTAACAATCTGTTCTTTGGTAATGGCTGCCAGGTCACGACGCCGGGCTTTCACATCTTTACCGCGTTCGAGTACGATGGGTTTTAATCCTTTTTCGATCAGTTTCAGGGCTGCAAACATGCCAGCCGGACCGAAGCCGATGATGATTACCGGCTCTGCTTTTTGTACCTGTTGGTAACGGGTTAACGGGGTAGTGTCTATGGTTTCGCCAGCATCATAAATGCCGATCTGAAGAAGAATTTTTACCTCTCTCTTTCTAGCGTCTATTGAACGCTTTAATAGCTTCCACTTGAAGTTTTTATTTAAGCCTCTTGTTTTTGACAGTTCTTGTTTGATGAAGGCTTCATCATCGGACTGGTGGGGTAAAACGATCAACTGAACTATCTCCATGTTCCCAAATTATCCTTCAAAGGTAAAAGAAAGCAGGAACATTTTCGATCTTAATTGCTCAATCGGATTGGTAAAAGGTGTACCGTCGTGCAACAGCAGGTCCTTTATGCCGTAAGACATCTTCAGTTCGATCCCGAATTTAAAGTATTCCAGGTAAAAGTCGGTTCCGAATCCGATCTCACCCATGTAGTCGTCCCGCTTGATTTTTACGATCATGTCCTTCAGCAGGGTGGCATTGTTCTCGGCATTCACATTTGAGGCCAGATCAAGGCTGTATGCTGCTCCGAAGAGTATGTAGGCGCTGAAGTTGTTTACCCGGGCGGATTTGTACTTGACACTCAACGGGAAGTTGATCAGGGTTGATTCAATTTGCTTGTTGTAGGTCTGGATGCCTTCGAAGGTATTCACATCATAATCAATACTTCTGGAGGTAAAGGCCAGATTAGGCGTAAACCGAAGGCTGAAATGTTCACTCAGGTGCATGGCCGAAATGATCCCCAGGTTAAATCCTTTGGCAGCTAATGGCTCTACCCGGTAAATGCTGTCCACGCCGTTTACGGTTGGCGGGTTCCGGTCCAGCACGAAGTCGGCCGAATTTAGCCCGATCAGGAAACCGAAATGCATGAAACGATGATCAAATTTCGGGAGGTTTTGGGTGGTTTCCCGTTGCCCGAAGATCAGGGTTGTTGTTGCACAGAAAAGGAGGAGTATGCCTGTTCTTTTTATCATCGGTCTTACTAACGCAAATATCAATATTTTATTTGCTGGCTTTGTAAATTGTTGCGATCCCGAACAAAAGTGGAATGGCAACAGCATTTTTGTAGTTCAGTTTAGTCAGGATATCCGTAAAATCCTTCCCGTCGGGAAAGGCATTAACCGATTCGGGCAAATAGGTGTAAGCACTCTTGTCCTTGGAGACCAGTTTGCCCAGTCCGGGTAAAATGGATTTAAAATAGAACTGGTACAATTGCTTCACCGGAAATACCCGTGGTTTGGAAAACTCCAGAATGATGGCTGTTCCGTTGGGTTTCAGTACGCGCAACATTTCCGATAAGCCCTTTTCCAGGTTCTCAAAGTTCCGTACGCCGAAACCGACGGTATAA
>JAGQZT010000051.1 GCA_020435335.1 Flavobacteriales bacterium
CCAGGCAGCAAAAACAAAGGGTTTCCCGGTAAATGCTTTCCAGGCTTCAGCGAGGTCGTATTTGTATTTCTTAGACAACCCAAAAGTCCGGTCACCGATCACGACACCTGCAGTTGTTCCCTGAATCTGATCGATAAATCCTTCTTCTGCCCTGATCCAGTTCGGTTTAATCTTCCAGAACGCTTTGGCTAGCAGTTGCACCAACGTTACGGAACTTCTGGAGTGATAATCGAGATAAATGTTTTCGATCTCTTCCAGTGGTACATCGCTAAACAAGGCAACCGTATCTACCGGTCCATCGGCGCCGATACAATAATCCGAAATGATATGATGCTCCTTCAACTGCGGAATGATGGCCACCGGAACAAGTCCAAGATCAACCTCATCGTTCAATAACTTTCGGGCACAATCGGAAGGAATGTCCAAGGAGAGATCAATCTCCTGCTCCAGGCCGGATTGTTTGATGCCATACAGGAATGGCAAGGTATTCAAATAGGAAACGGCCGAGACTTTAACCTTCAATGTGATCTTTCTTTTTCGCGTAAGGATTGGTCGACAAATCTACCACTTTATGCGTTGCAATGGTTGCCGCTACCACAGAAAAAATAGCAATGAATCCGGCCAACGTAACTCCGCACCAGGGAATCATTAAAAAGAAGGAAAAGACCAGTCCGTTGGCAATGGCCATCCCTTTATTGGCGCGCATAAACTGCACACTCTGCTTCACCGTCATACGCCGCCGCTCGTTGGTATAATCAATAAACGAGAACCCGTAAAAATAAGAGGAGACAAAGAACAGGAAAACGGAACCGAGCAGGCCACCGATGAAAGGGATGAACAATCCGAGAATAAATACGGCGAACATGTAAAACAGCTCAATGAACAGGTTGCGCGATGCAATGAGTACGCCCCGAACCACATCACGCATCATTTGATCGCCGTTGAACGGATACTCATTTCCGGTCAGCAGTTCTTCTGTCCTTTCCGATAAAAAGGCAAATACCGGCGACAGGCAGATGATGACGATGTAGCCGCCGAAGTAGGCAAAGATGAAGAAGAATGTGAATTTAAGGATCAGCCAAACCACGCCACCGGCAATTCCGGCAATGTAATCGGACACCGGAGCCAGGTATTCGGCACCCCAGAAGGAATCGTCGTCAATTTTCAGGGCATTCTGCAACCAGCCTTCCACCCAATCGCTCAAAGATCCGATGCCTAACCAACCTGCTACCAGGAAGATGATATTCAACAACACCGGAAAAAGCAAATAATACCATAAATGACGTGAAAAAACCATCTCGATGGCCTTTCCATAAGCTCTGAATCCTACGCCGAAATTTTTAAACATAGCTGTTGAATGACGGTTAAAAACTATACCAAATATACATATTAATCAGCCCGGATATTCTATTCAAAAGGGTTACTTTTGTCTTTTAACAATTTTTAAGACGAATGGAATTATCTGCATTAACTGCCATATCTCCGATCGACGGCCGCTATAGAAGAGTAACCGGCGATCTGGGCAAGTATTTTTCTGAAGCTGCTCTCATTCAATACCGTGTCCGGGTCGAAATCGAGTACTTCATTGCTTTGTGTGAATTGCCCTTACCACAGTTAGCCGGATTCGATAAATCCCTTTACGAACCCATTCGCAACATCTACCGGAATTTTACGAACGACGACGCCAATGCGGTTAAGGAAATTGAGAAGACTACCAACCATGATGTGAAGGCGGTTGAATACTTCATCAAAGATAAATTCACAGCACTGGGCATCAACGAACAAAAGGAATTCGTTCACTTCGGATTAACTTCTCAGGACATCAACAACACATCCGTGCCTTTGTCCATTAAAGAAGCCCTCGAAGAAGTCTTTTACCCTATGCTGGATGAAGCCTTAGTCATTCTGAAAGCTAAAGCGAACGAATGGAAAAACATACCGATGCTGGCCAAAACACACGGCCAGCCCGCCTCTCCGACCAAGCTGGGTAAAGAGTTCTATGTATTTGTGGAGCGTATCGAGAAGCAACTGAAACAAGTTAAAGCCATTCCGTTCTCTGCCAAATTCGGAGGAGCAACCGGTAACCTTAATGCACATCATGTGGCCTACCCGAATTACAACTGGGTGGAATTCGCCAACAACTACGTGAACAACGGACTCGGACTGGATCGTTCGCAAACCACCACGCAAATTGAACACTACGATAACCTGGCAGCACTTTTCGACGGGTTGAAACGCATCAATACCATTCTCATTGATTTGGACCGTGATGTATGGACTTATGTTTCCATGGATTATTTCAAGCAAAAGATCAAAGAAGGTGAGATCGGTTCTTCGGCCATGCCACATAAAGTGAACCCGATCGATTTCGAAAACTCCGAGGGAAATCTCGGTATAGCCAATGCTGTTTATGAACATTTATCAGCTAAACTCCCGATCTCCAGATTACAACGCGACCTGACCGACTCAACGGTTTTACGAAATGTGGGTGTCCCTATTGCTCACTCCGTATTAGCACTGGCTTCCCTGATCAAGGGATTGAACAAATTGCTGATCAACGAAGATAAGATCCGGGAAGACCTGGAAAACAACTGGGCCGTAGCCGCTGAAGCGATCCAAACGGTACTGAGACGGGAAGGTTATCCCAAACCATACGAAGCGCTGAAAGAACTGACACGTACCAATGAGAAGATCACGGCAACTTCCATAGCCAATTTCATTGAAACGTTGAATGTAAGTGATGAGGTGAAAGCGGAACTGAAACGGATCACGCCATACAACTATACCGGAGTCGACTTATTTTAACTTGCGCTTAAGCAGGATGTAATTCTTGAATCCACCCAACTGCTTCCCGCCCAGCAGGTTCTGCTCAATGTATGTCGCAATTCGCGTTTTGAGTTTATTGTGCTTATGCAGGACTTCATCATCCGATTGCTTGGCTTTCGAAAAATTCAGGGCATCCTTCCAATTGTGTTTCCTGATCCAATCCTGCATCACCTCGGGGTGTGTATCCTTGAATTCGGGTAAAACACCCATCGGTCCGTAATTGAAGTCTTCGGCAACGTTCTGGTAGATGCGTTCTGCCTCCATTTTTCCTTTATGGATGATGTCGAGTGCCTTCTTTTTCTGAGTCATGATCTTAGGCGGCCGAACCCAACCGTAGTGATAGATCTCGGCATCGATGTTGACAACCTTCAGTTTATAGGTCCCGCGTTGCTGGCGGTAGTTAATACCATTGAAATTGGGGATTCTGCGGAAGGATTGTGCCGACTCCCAGGAATGAATGTCCTTATCGTTCCGGATGATCCGGATTTCTTTCGGATACCAGTTATGGGCAATGTGGTAATGCTCGTAATCACCCCAGAAATGCTTGTAGTTGAACAATAACCCTTCTACTTCTTTGTCGTTCAAAAATGTTTCACAGGCTTGTCGGATCACCGGCAGGTATTTCTCATGTACCACTTCATCGGCTTGCAGGTAGAAAAACCAGTCGCCGGAGCAGGCTTCCTTGGCAATATCGGTCTGATGAGCATTTTCAGTTCCATTGCGGTACTTCTCGATGTCCCAAACCGTAGGGATGATCTTGATCTTGTCGGAGCCGATACTCTGAATCTCTGCAAGGGTATTGTCATCCTCATCGCAATCACCCAGTGCCACAACAAATTCATCCACAATGGGCAGAATAGAAAGAATGGACTCCTTTATCGGAAAATAAAGTTTCGTCGCATTCTTCACCATGGTAAACCCGCTTATCTTCATGCTACTCCTCAATTTTCTGAATCTCGATTAACTTCTTATACACTTTACTGTTATTGAGTAATTCCTGGTGTGTTCCTTTTTCGATCACTTCACCTTTTTCGATCACGACAATTTCATCGGCATTCTGAATGGTACTTAACCGGTGTGCCACCACAACGGACGTTCTGTTCTGCATCAATTTGTTCAAGGCTTCCTGCACTAATTTTTCCGCTTCGGTATCAAGCGCTGAAGTGGCTTCGTCCAGCAGCATGATCGGCGGGTTTTTCAATACGGCCCGAGCAATACACAAACGCTGTTTTTGTCCGCCGGATAATTTCACCCCATTATCGCCTATCTGCGTCTGATAACCTTCACTGCACTGCTCAATAAATTCATGTGCATTGGCTATTTTAGCCGCCCGGATCACCTCTTCTTCCGTAACCTGGTCGGCCACTCCAAATGCAATGTTGTTATAAATCGTATCATTGAACAGAATAGAATCCTGCGTTACAATACCGATTTGCTCCCGGAGCGATTTCATCTGTATGTCCTTCACATTAACACCATCGATCTGCACTTCACCCTGATACACATCGTAAAAGCGTGGGATCAGGTTGATGATGGTTGATTTACCTCCTCCCGAAGCACCAACCAGGGCCACTGTTTTTCCTTTACCGATCTCTAAATTAATGCCTTTCAGGACATCGGCATCTTCATATCGGAAAGAAACATTTTTTAGGGTGATTGATTTGTTGAATTCCGTTAATTGAATGCACTTTTCCGCATCAACAATTTCCTCTTGGGTATCGATCACTTCGAAAATCCGGCTTCCGGCAACCAGTCCGCGTTGGATGTTGGCCACTACCGAGAAGATGCTTTTCAGCGGAGAGATCACATTCGCAAAAAGCATGATGAACACGAAGAAATTTTCGGGTGACATGTAATCGTCTCTCAAAACGAGTGTTCCGCCATAGTACAAAATGGTGCAGAAAACCGCTACACCCAGGAACTGGGACAACGGTGATGCAGCACCTTTCTTATAATCCATCGAGCGCAAAGCACGCTCATATTTCCGGTTCTGGTGATTGAATTTATTGATGAAATGTTGTTGGGCATTGAAGGAAAATATGATCTTTAACCCTCCTAACGTTTCATCGATCGTACTCAGAATTTGTCCTAAGTAGTTTTGTCCCTGCTTCGCTTTTTTACGCAATAAGCTGGTCAGTTTCCAGATCACCAATCCGGATAAAGGCAGCACGAGTAATGAGAAAAACACCAGTTCGTACGACAGGTAAAACAGTACGATGAAGGTAAAGATAATCGTAACGGGCTCTTTTACAATGGATTGAATAGTGGCTACGATGGATGACTCCACTTCCTGCACGTCGTTGGTCATGCGTGAGATCAGGTCGCCGCGGTGCTCGTTGGTGAAATACCCCAAATGCAAACGGTTCACTTTTTCGTAGATGGCAACCCGCATATTCTTTACCATTTTGGCCTTTACGAAGGCCAGGATGAAGCGTGAGAAGAACATGAACAAGTTGGCAAAGAATACGGAGGCCAGCAGAATGGCACAGATCAGTTTAAGGGCCTCGGTCTTATCGTCGAACGAAAGCAGGTAATTCTTGGTCCAGTCGGCCATGGCTGAGAAATAAGCCTTACTCATTTCAAAATCAGGAGCAGGTCCCAGCGGGGCCGTAACCACATCCTCGCTGAACAGAATCTTCAAAACGGGCGCCACAAACGAGAGGTTCAGCAGTTCGAAGATGATCCCGAAAAGGGTGGTTACAATGAACAAAGGCAGGAACTTTCGAAAGGGCCTGGCGAAGGATAATATTCTTAAGTAAGTCTTCATTTAAGAAGGCAAAAATAACTTTTATTCACGAGAGAGTATATTTTTTATTACTTTTAAGCACGAACAAAACACAATCATGATGAAACGTTTTATCCTTCCTTTTAGCATACTGGCCTTGTTATTTGTTACTGCTTGTAGTGGTGATGTAGAAATTGAAAATACCGAGGAGACTGTCGAAGAATTTGTAGATGACCCGAATGCCGAACAAACCGCTGCTGACACCAGTTCTTCCGGTGTTTACCAGGAAGAGGTCAGTGAAGAGCCTCAAAGTTTACAGGAAGCCATGCAGAGTGCCAACAACGAACCGGAAGCGGAAGAAGGTGGCATGAGTTTTTGTGACTGTGTGAAGCGTAACAAGGAGTTGCAGGACATTATGATGGCCGATGGTACTTCCGATGAAGATTTTGATAAAGCCATGGAAGAAATGGAAGCCATGAAGACCGGCGAGTGCAAAATCATGTTCCCGGATCAGAGCAACATCGAAGAGAAACAAGCTCACGAACGTAAGGTGAGAAAGTGTTTAGGGAAGTAAGCTTTCACTAAAATTGACCAAAAACAATTCCTTTTTGGCCCGCGTTACGGCCGTATACAGCCATCGCAGGTATTCCACATGGATCATTTCATCGGTTAAGTAACCCTGATCGATAAACACGGCATCCCATTGTCCACCCTGTGATTTGTGGCAGGTCACGGCATAGGCAAACTTTACCTGTAAAGCCTGGTAGTAGGGATTTTGGCGAATCAGCTCGTTGCGTTTTTTTCGATTGGGTTCATAAGCATAGTCTTCCGAAACAGCATCGTACAACTGCCGGAACTGGTCTCCACTCAG
>JAGQZT010000052.1 GCA_020435335.1 Flavobacteriales bacterium
ACTCAGCGAAGGGGCTTCGGTGAGGATGCTGTCGAGCAGGATTTTTACTTCCAGATCGGGTTGATCGGGGTAATCGACCATGCGCACCACCACATTGGCAAACCGGAAACCGTACATATTCTCCTCCCCTCTTATTTTGAGCAATTCCACGATGTCGCCATTGGCAATAAATCCGGCTTTGGATGAATCCTGCAACCAGAAATAATTGTTCTTCACGATCATCATGAGGTCGCCGGCAGCCAGCTCGTCTTCGAGCCATTTGATGCGGGCCCGGATCTGCAAATTGAACTGATTGGCCCGCTTGTTACTTCGCGTGATCAGCATCACATTATCGTCGCCATACTTCGCATACGCATCATTCAGGGCATCCTCGAGTTCGAGTCCGGTGATGGTCTTCACATCGGCTTTGTTGACCGATTGAAATAAGGGTAAATTGATCTTTTTAGCTGCGATCTGTTCCCGCAAATGCGTGGCATTGAACAGAATCTCGGAATTCTCGGCCTGCCGGACCACCTCACTCAGTTCGTTGAACTCGATGTTGAGCATAAACTTTTTGTACAGGGCGTCCTCATCCAGCGCCGGACTGATTTCCATCCCCACCGGAGGCAACTGAGCCGTATCGCCGATGAGCATGAGTTTGCAGTTGATGCCCGAATAGACAAATTCCAGCAGGTCGTCGAGGAGGCTTTTGGCTTCCCCCCAGTTCTTGGAGCTCAGTCCGCCTCCATCGCCAATCATCGAAGCTTCATCGACCAGAAAAACGGTGTTTTGAAACTTATTGGGTTGGAGTACAAATCGGGTATATCCATCTCCCCCGCTTCGCAGGTGATAGATCATTTTATGGATGGTGAAAGCCGGTTTACCGGAGTAATTTGCCAGCACTTTCGCAGCCCTTCCGGTAGGTGCCAGGAGTACCGAATCGTAGCTAATCTGCGGTAAAGTCTTTACCAATGCACCAACCAGGGAAGTCTTACCCGTTCCGGCATATCCTTTCAGGACAAACAGGTGGCGTTTAACCGGAAGTAACATAAAATCAGTAAGCTCACCGATAACCGTCAGCTGATTTTTAGTGGGCTCATAGCCGAAATTTTCAATGAAGGATCTGTAAAACTGGTTATGCATGGAGCACCAAATTAACCTTTAATGCATAATATCTTCCTTTTGTTAATTAATAAATGTTTTATTCCCATTAATTTTTCAAAATCCGTTATTATAGGATAAAAAAAATTGTAGATTTGTGGGTAATTGAAAAAAAAATTAGATTATGAAGATTGGAATTCAAATTGCATTAGCCGCACTGGCCATTTTTATTGCTTATTTGGTTTGGAATAGTATTGACAGTAAGATTGTGTTGACTGAAACTGTTGCAAAACGAAACAAAGTGGTTCAAAAAAGAATGGAACAGATTCGTGATGCTCAGGTTGAATACAAGAAGCTCAAAGGAGAGTACGCTAATTCATTTGACAAGTTAGTCGGTTTTCTGAAAAACGATTCCATCATCCAGGTGAAGATGGAAGGTGAAGTACCGGATAGTTTGTTGGGTAGAGAGCAAGAAGCTTTGGCTATGGGAATCATCAGAAGGGATACGACCAAAATTCCGGTTCGTGAGGAGCTATTCAAAGAGAACTTCGATGCTATTGTGGATTCCATGATGTATATTCCTTTTGCCGGTGGCAAGCAGTTCATCATCAGAGCAGGAGAGTTGGAAAAAGAAAAAATCAAAGTAAAAGTATTTGAGGTGGTTGCTCATTTTACTGATGTTTACCGAGGGTTAAACACGGATAATGAGGGTTATGACATGAAAGATTCTTTACGAATCGGATCCATGGAAGAACCGACCACCAACGGAAACTGGGATTAATCCCTTTCCTAAAGATAGTTGCCAAAGGATGTGAGTGAATCACATCCTTTTTTTTTAACTTAGCCCCACATGAATCAGGTCAAATCCAATATCAGGTTATTCGACAAATCGTATCAGGAAAGCAAATCCGCTTCCTACAAATTGTATGTGGAGCTTTCGTACAGCATGTTGAAACTGGCTGTTCTCGATAGCAGTTCCAATACCTTTATCGGTTTTGAAACCCATGCGTTCGACGGAAACACCAACGACTTCAACCTCAGCACCCAGCTCTCGTCATTGCTGAATACCTTGCCGCTTTTTCGGCAGGAGTATGCTTCCATGATCGTTGCGATAGCCAATAACCGGGTTACCCTGATCCCTAATGCCGTTTACAAAACCGACAAGCTGGAAGAATTTCACCATTTTAATTTTTCCATCCAGGAAGACGATGAATTCTATTCGGATCGACTGATCAATACCAGTGCACATACGGTTTACAGCATTCCCAATCCGATCACCAAACTGTTCACTTCCTACAAGAATTGTAGCTTCCGGCACATCGCATCGGCTTTGATCGATGCAGCATTGATGGACAGCAAATTCAACAAGGCTATTTCTTCCATTTACGTGAATGTATTGCCGGAGAGTTTTCAACTGATCGTGATCAAAGATCAGAAATTAGAGCTCTACAATGCTTTCAATTACCACAGCAATGAAGACTTTATCTACTACCTGCTTTTCACGCTGGACCAGCTCCACATCAACAATGAGGAGGCAGGGATCAACCTGTCCGGAGCTATTGAAAAACACGACGAACTCTATCAAATCTTACACCAATACATTAAAACCCTTCAGTTTGTTGAACCTTCCGGGCAGATAAACAGGAGCTACATGTTGGAAGAAGTGCCCAGGCATTTTCACTTCGAACTTTTCCATCTTTACTTATGCGAATAATCAGTGGAAAATACAAGGGCAAACATTTGTCGGCCCCGAAAAATTTACCTGTCCGCCCCACAACAGACTTTGCCAAAGAAGCCTTGTTTAACATTCTGGGCAACGAGTTTGAGCTTGACGGAATAACGGTTCTTGACCTTTTCAGCGGCACGGGAAATATTGCCTATGAATTTGCCTCGAGGGGAGCAAAGACCATCACCTGTATCGATGCTAATAACCATTGTGTGAGTTACATCAAACGTACGGCTAAGGAATTGGGGTTCGACCAGCTTGACGTATATAAGAACGATGTTTTTCAATACCTGAAAAAATACCCCAAACAGTTTGATATCATCTTTGCAGACCCTCCGTATGATCTCGAAAAGTCAGATGAGATTATTACGCTGGTCATGGAACATCAACTTCTTAAGCCGGGAGGCATGCTCATTCTGGAGCACGACCGGAAATGGGATTTTTCAGATCACCCCCAATTTGTGGATCACCGCAGATACGGGAATGTTAATTTCAGCCGATTCAGCACCGATGAATAATCTGTTTACCATATTGTATGTGAAAGATCAGGAGAAGAGCAAGCGGTTTTATCGTGATCTGTTTGAACAGGAACCCAGCCTGGATGTTCCGGGCATGACCGAATTCAGTTTCTTCGAAGGATGTCAACTGGGACTCATGCCCGAGGCCGGGATCAGCAAGATCATCACACCTGCTTTGCCGCATCCTGAAAAGGGATCAAACATTCCGCGTTGTGAGTTGTATTTCCGGGTTGAAGGAGCCGAAAGCTACCTGAGGCGTGCCATCGAACTGGGAGCAAAACCGGTTAGTCCTTATTCACCGCGCGATTGGGGTGAGCACGTAGGTTATGTAGCAGATTTTGACGGACACGTACTGGCATTTGCTGAAAAGGATTTATTACATTTGTTGGATGTCTGACGATAAACTATATTATACCATCGGTGAAGTTGCCAAGATGTTCAACGTGAACACTTCCCTGATCCGTTTTTGGGAAAAAGAGTTCGACATCATCAAACCGAAAAAGAACAAGAAAGGAAACCGTCTGTTCACCAAATCGGACATCGACAATTTCCACCTGATCTTTCACCTTGTAAAAGAGCGTGGTTTCACATTAGAGGGTGCCAAAAAGAAATTGAAGGACAACAAAGACGACACCATAAAAAATGCAGAGATCGTTCAATCTCTGCAAAAAATTAAAGTTTTCCTGTTGGAACTAAAAAATGAGCTTTAAAGCTTAACTATCTTTTGTGTTTTCAATACACTTCCGTTTCCGGTCACCTTGATGAAATAGATTCCCGGTTGGTAATTGTTCTGCCACTGGATGTTGCCGGTATTCTTGAATGCTTTGGCATCGATGAGTTTGCCGGTAATTTCATACACCTCAACATGCACCTGCTCCATAGCGGATCCGAGCCGGATATTCAACACCTGATTGAACGGATTCGGGTAAATAGCAACTTCATCCAATCGATTGCCCGTTTCTTCAGCTACATCCGTTGTAACTGAATCCACCACAAAGAACTTATCAAAGCCGGCCTCTACCAAATGCCCCATCGGATTATCCATCGCTCTTACAACCAATTGCATGGTGCTTGTAAGTGTGATAACGCTGGTCAGCTGAACGGACTTATTGGCCCACGCGCTTATATCCGGGTCGTTGTATATCGCATAGTCGAGGACCACACTGGTTACTCCGTTGGATAGTTCGATCACCAACGAATCGTTCGGAGTACCGAACCCACCGTCGTTGAAGAACCAACGATCGAAATGAATGTAAGGATCTACATAGCCTGACAGGTCGAATACCGGAGACGTGAGAACCGTTTGGCCTCCATCCACATCATCATCTCCCGCATTACCTCCCCCGTTTCCGGTTACAAAGGCTTCATCCATACAATCGGTTTGAACATCGACATCCGGATTGGACTCGAGGGTCGTATACATTGTTCCTACCGGTTCTCCCTTTTCCCAGGAACCTGCACTGGCATTTCCGGAAACAGTCCAGCCCTGATCCAGGGTGAAGTCATCGTAATATCCCGTATTTAACTGATAAACATGCGGGTTCCCGGCCAGATTCAGGTTTTCGTTGCTTAAACACAACTGCTCATAACCCCATTTCCCGATATACATATCGTAATTCCCTTCAATAAAATTGGAGACCGTAAAGTTCCCTGAAGCATTGGTTTGCACCGTGTTATCGTAGCTGTTGCCTACGATCCTCACCTGAGCATTGGCAATCGGATTGGACGTTCCGGATTCGATCACCTGACCTTGCAAGGTAAAAGGAACCAACGGATACAGCTCCACGTTCAAGGTCGTGGTATTCCCGGCAGTCAGTACTACATTCTGAATGGTTTTGGTTTTATAGCCCAATTTTGAAAATGTGATGTTATAGGTTCCTGCAGCAGCAATTCCGGTTTGGTAATTACCTAAAATGTTGGTGGTCGTGGATACTGAAGTTGATACAATATCGACCTGCACCCCACTAATCGGATTCGTTGTAATCGTATCGGTCACATTCCCCTCGAGGTAAGAAGCCGGGGTATAGGTCGGACCGAGAACAAACAGGCCATTTTCAATATCGCTGGCAATTAACAATCCGGAAGGCAGATAAGGATACACTCCCCAGCAACCATTGAACCCGTTGCCACTAAATGCGGGCGAGGTATCGTAATGTCCCACTTCAACCATGTTGGATGGGTTGCTCACATCGTGAATGGTAACCCCGTCGCGGTAATACGAAGTGACTACGAAATTTCCTTTCACGAAAGTATTGTGCGGGATTACCTGATTTCCGGGACTGGATTGAATTCTGTCCAGTTCCTGAATGTTGGCCAGGTTACTCACATCGTAAGAAGTGATGAACGCATTGCTCACTTCATCTGTGGTAAATAAGGTGTGGCCATCGTCTGAAATCCAGCAGTTGTGGGTAAAGAAACTTGGCGTATTTTGAGTAGCCATGGTTACCGGGTTGGCCTTGTTGCTCACGTCGATCACCGCAAAGAAACCATCGTTCACGCAGCCTGCCCATAGTGTATCGCCACGAGCCATTCCGTCGTGGATGTAAAAATCGTTGTATCGCCCGACTTCCACCGGAACTTTAGGATTGGTATTCAGGTCGAGAATGATGGCGCCTCCCACTCCGTTATCAGCACCCATGATGTAGGCAAAACCGTTTTCATCAATGTAGATATCGTGAGCCGAAGTGAACGGATAAGTGGAACCGGTAAACTGATAGACATCTCCTGAGGTTATTGCTCCCGGGAGACTGGACATATCAATGATCTTCAACCCGTTGCCTGTTTCGTTGGTGATGTACACGTGTTGGTTCCACACTTTCAAATCTCTCCAGATCGAAGATGCTCCGGGACTGTAAAATACTTCTACCGGGCTGGAAGGGGTGGAAATATCCACGATGGATGTTCCATTTTCCAGGCCAACCAACGCATATTCGTTGCCATTCCCGTCAACATATCCCCAGATGTCACTCACATCTCCCCGGCTGGCCGGAAAGGACAATTGCCCGATTAAACTGATGTTCATCTGAGCCTGAAGGATCACATGGAAGCAAACCGATAAGGTTAATAATAAGAGTCTTTTAGTCATCTCATACTGAATTAAAGTGCTCTGCAATTTACGATTTTAAGTTGGATATTTTTCTGATTAATCTACTAAAGGCAGGGAATAGTAAACTAACGGATGGAATTGAGCGATCAAGGTGAAACCTGTCGGACAACATAATCATAATACCCTAGCAGGAACGTATGCCTGTTTTCGAAACCGCTTTCAATTCCGGTTTTGAAAAAATTAAGGGTAATGGACTTGCCTGTGTAAGGTGTGGTAACATGTGCCGCCAAGGGTGATCCGTAAGTGGCGAGCATATTTCCGAAATAATGTCCGAGATCAAAGCCCAACATGGCATTCCTCGTCGGATAAGTTGACGTGGAACGCACATAATCCTTTATCAGTAGTGCATTTAACGAATCCTCTTCGTTGATGTATTGCGGCGTACAAAAATGAACATTCAAACGCTGGTAATAATCCAGATCGATGTTTTCAAAATTGTTCCATTCTTCCAGACCGATGAGCGTTAATTTACATTTTTCATAGTCTCTTTGATTCAAGGTAGTGATCAGGTAATTGAAGAAACTCGTAATAAATGCCTGATCGGATGTCGGAACAAAAATCACATTGTTTTTGAACTTACTGCATTGTGCCATCACCGATGAAAAATCTTTGCAAGCCACTATCTTCTTAATGGAAGAATGAATGGAGGTATCGTTTTCATTGACTTGCTGAATGGCCTTGTTATAGGCTTCGATATACAGGTCGGCCAGGTCTTTTTCTTTGGATTTTTCGCACTCCAGTACCATCAGGTTATCGGTTCGGAAGCTATCTACAACCAATTGCGTGATCACCGGAAGGATGGATGTTTTGGAAGGAATTACCTTAAACACATACGGATTTCCGAGTAAAATCTTATTGTTCTGTTTAACCGGACTAACGATCGGTATCTTATTTTCTTTGGCAAATTGTGCTACAAGTTCGAAATTATTGTAGTAAAGCGGTCCAACAATAAGATCGAATGTTTTGAACTCCGAACGTTTCAGCAACTCTTTGGTTCGTAAACTATCGTTCCCTTTGGTATCGTAAACATATAACTGGTACTTGCAACTGTCGGTGGTTAACGAATCCAGTGCTTTCACAAACCCGTTATAGAATTCGATTGCGAATCTTGATTTCGGATAAATGCTCCTTTTCTCAAGGGCATTTCTATTATCGGTAATCTCATCGTTCTCATCGAGGTAAAAAGGCAGCATCAGGCCAATCTTGTACAATGGCTTTTTAATAACCGGAGTAATCGTTGTATCGGAAGCCAGTATATGTTTCACTTCGTTGAGTAGCGGATTCTGCTGAATGGGATTGCTTGTTCCCTGTACCGGAATGTAGATCATTTCTTCTTCCCGAAGCCCCTGACCCAATCCGCCGTTGGCTTCCTTAATAGCCTCAACCGTAACGTTGTATTTCTTACTCAGAGCGTAAAGTGTTTCTCCTTTTTGAACCACATGGGTAATCTTATCCGATGCGGGAGTGATCGGCTCAGGTATTTCGGTCTTTAATTTTTTTACCGGGATCCGGATGATCTGCCCCTCCTGCAGTCCTTCCGTAATCTGAGGGTTGGCCGCAATGATCTCATTTTGCTGAACCTGGTATAACTTAGCGATCGAATACAGGGTTTGTTTTTTCTCTACGGTGTGTTCGATGAAATTTCCGTTTACGGTAACCGGAGCTCCATCGCGCTTCACCGGGATGAACACTTTTTCGCCGATGCTCAACCCGTCGTTCACGCCCGGATTTTCTTTTTTGATCACATCCAGCGGAACATCATATTTCTTGTGAATGAAATACAGGGATTCCCCTTTTTCGACTACATGCACATAATAGTCTTTCCCGTTGATCTGCTGCAACTGGAGCGAATCAGCCTGACCGTACCCCTTCAGTCCCAGGACCAAAAAGAACAGCATGATGATATAGGTATGTGTCGTTCTGATAATCAATATTACTGAATTATTCCCATTCGATGGTTGCAGGTGGTTTGGAGCTGATGTCGTATACCACTCTGTTCACTCCTTTTACCTTGTTGATGATCTCGTTGGATGTTTTAGCCAGGAATTCATAGGGCAAATGACACCAATCGGCTGTCATCCCGTCGGTCGATTCTACCGCACGCAAAGCTACGGCTTGTTCATAGGTCCGTTCATCACCCATCACGCCTACCGACTGCACGGGAAGCAGGATGGCTCCGGCTTGCCATACTTCATCGTATAAATTTGCTTTTTTCAATCCGCTAATGAATAAATGATCGACTTCTTGCAAAATCCGTACCTTTTCAGGAGTAATGTCTCCCAGAATACGAATAGCCAGGCCAGGCCCCGGAAACGGGTGACGCCCCAGCAATTCCTCTTTCAATCCCATAGAACGTCCTACTCTCCTTACTTCATCCTTAAATAAAAGGCGGAGCGGTTCCACGATTTTCAATTTCATGTAATCCGGTAACCCACCCACGTTATGGTGTGATTTAATGGTTGCGGAAGGGCCTCCGGTAGCTGATACCGATTCGATCACATCCGGATAGATCGTACCCTGAGCTAACCATTTCACATCTTCGATCAGGTGAGCTTCTTCGTCGAACACATCAATAAATACTTTACCGATGGCTTTCCGTTTAGCTTCAGGGTCGGAAACCCCGGCCAGGGCACTATAAAATTTGGATTTGGCATCAACCCCTTTCACATTGAGGCCCAGGTGCTGATACTGATCCAAAACACTTTCGAATTCATTTTTTCGGAGTAGTCCATTATCAACAAAAATGCAGAACAGGTTCTTTCCAATGGCCTTATTAAGTAGAACGGCGGCAACAGTACTATCGACTCCCCCCGACAAACCGAGCACCACTTTATCGTTGCCTAGCTGAGCCTTAAGATCGGCCACTGTTTCATCCACGAACGACTGCGGTGTCCACTCCTGTTTACAGCCACAAATGTTAACAATGAAATTCTTCAGCAAAATACTTCCCTCGGTAGAGTGGTAAACTTCCGGGTGGAATTGAATGCCGTAAGTCTCTTCTCCTGTAATATGATAACCGGCTACTTCAACGTCTTCAGTACTGGCAATCACTTCCGCCTGCTCCGGCATCCGTTTGATGGTATCGCCGTGCGACATCCACACTTGTGAAAAATTACTCACCCCTTTCATCAGTTGATGGCTTTTATCCACAAAAGACAGGTTAGCCCGGCCATATTCCCTGATGTTGGACGGCATCACTTCGCCTCCGTTTGTGTGGGCCAGATACTGCGCACCGTAGCATACTCCTAGTAAGGGCAATTTTTTTCGGTACACGGAAAGATCCGGTTTCGGCGAATTTTCATCGAGAACCGAAAACGGGCTTCCGGAAAGGATCACGCCTTTAACGGTCTCGTCGATCTCCGGCGCCTTGTGGTGCGGATGAATTTCACAATAAACGTTAAGCTCACGTACCCTTCTCGCGATTAGCTGCGTGTACTGAGAACCAAAATCCAAGATCAGTATTTTTTCCATGCGGCAAAGATAAAATTTGTATCCTCAAAAAAATGATTTTGGCAAAGCATCTTTTCACATTATCAAACAATTTTTAAACATCATTTAACGATATGTTAATAGCATTTTTTGTCCGCCTGAATTTTGATGTCTATATTTGTACTGAGTCAACTACGTGATTACCTACAAGGATATTCCTAAACCACGTAGTGATTGTCACTAACAACATGTTTGCATCGCTTTCAAGGATTTTATTGAGCTTTGTTTTGTTAGCAGGCGGTTCGTACGTATACGGCCAGTTCCCGGCAACTTGTTTCGAGATCGAGAGCATCCTGGTGGATGCCTGCGGTTCACCCGAAGGGGAGAATGAAATGGTTCGTTTTGTTACAGGACCTTCGGCATTAGACGTAAACAACATGACTGCTATTTGGCCCAACAACGGTTGGCTCGGAATCTGCCAGAATGCAGGGACCGCCAACTCCGTGAGTAACCTGAATGCAACCATTCAAAGCTGTGGTTTTTTACTGGAGCCACCCGGAGGCATCATTCCGGCAAACTCCAAAGTACTGCTGATCACTTCGGAGAACATCAATACTACCGCCAATTCATTCGCCAACCTGAGCGACACGCTTTACGTCATTTTCCAATGTGCAGGAAACACCAACGGTCATTTTGCCAACTGGACATCCACTCTTGGACTACGAACCCTCATCATCAGCTTTACCAACCCGGCCGGATGCAGTGATACCGTAACCTACGACCGGTCGGTGCTTCTTAACCAGAACGGAACCATAGGTGGAACGGCTGCTATTCGTGACGGGGCACTCGCAAATTTCGACTGGAACAATACGGTTAGTTATGACAATCTGGGATGCCAGGCTCCTTTTGTTCCCGCAACAATCAGCACCAACGGCATTTCATCATTGAGTATTTGTCCGGGCGACAGCTTCCAGCTTTACGCTCAGTACAGCTCACCTATTCCCGGTATTACGTGGAATGGTCAGACGGGCACATTCAGTAGTTCGAATAACGACACCACATTCTATTTTCCAGGGGTAAATGACACCGGAAGCTTTTACCTGACAGCTACGGGAATTTCCAACTGCGGTGATACCATCATCGACAGTTTGCTTGTAACGATCAACTCAACCTCGGTCAGCTCACAAAATGTAAGTATTTGCCAGGGACAGGTCTTTTCCTTACCCGGTGGCGGCACAACTGCTTTGGCTGGTATTTACACGGACACCATTCCGAATGCGAATGGATGCGACAGTATTATTACAAGCACTCTCATTGTGAATGCCATCAATTCGTCCATTCAAAATGCGACGATCTGCCAGGGACAAACCTTTACTCTTCCGGGAGGAAACGGAGCCACTATTTCCGGACAATATACCGACACCCTGACCAACGCATCTGCAACAGGATGCGACAGCATTGTAACCACTAATTTAACCGTGAACCCTCTCTCTACAAGCTCGATCAACGATACGATCTGTCAGGGACAGTCCTATCAGTTACCCGGAGGGACATCCGTTACAAGTGCCGGAGCCTATACCGACACACTAACCAATGCCTCAGCTAACGGATGCGACAGCATCATCACGGTGAACTTAACTGTAAACGGTGCTTCGGTTAATTTAATCGAAAACGATACAACCATCTGCTCGGATGAATTTTTAACCCTCCATGCCTTAGGATCAAATTTAAGCTGGAGTAACGGAGTAACCGGTGTCGATTCCATTGTTGTAACCACATCGGGAATTTACACAGTTTCATCCACCACGAACAACTGTTCGGCAAGTGATCAAATGATGCTGATCGTGGAGGATTGCCTGGTTCAGGAGTTTCTCATTCCCAATGTATTTACTCCGAATCACGATGATAACAACGACCGTTTTACCGTAACGGGAAGTGGGATCATGGATTTGAACGGGAGTATTTACAATCGTTGGGGAGAAAAAATCTACGACTGGGTTGGTCCTGGCGGCAGTTGGGACGGACATACCCATGCCGGTGCTGAGGTGCCTGCAGGAACGTATTACTACATCATTCAAATCACCTGGAACAATAACGAAACCGAAATCTTTAACGGCTATGTTTCACTGATGAGGTAACTATGGAGATCAAAATCAAGACCATACAGGATTTTCAAAAATTGTTGCTGATTATTTTTGCGATTGTGATTCCGGCATTCCTTGTTTTTATTTATTTCTTTTAAATTCAGTATTTTACCGGATCGCGTTTTCAACAATTGTTAAAAAATAATTAATCTAAATTAACCTTACCATAACCTTTTATACCTAATTAATGTCTACATTTACAACACGTTATGTGAATGATTACCTAGAGGATTTTCCGAAACCATTTCATAGCGAACTGATTAAACCATGTATATTCGGGTAGTACTTCTAAGTATTATTCTGTTTGTTACAAGTTTCCTCCATGCGCAAACTACCGATCTCTTGATTAGTGAGGTTGTGGAAGGTAGCAGCAATAACAAATATGTGGAAATCTACAACGGTACGGGTGCTAGTGTGAACCTGGCCAATTACGCCTTACGACTTTATTTTAACGGAAGTGCCACACCCGGTGCAACCATTAATCTTTCCGGAACTTTAACCAACGGCAATGTTTATGTTGTTGCTCACTCCAGCGCCGTAGCCTGGGGAGGCACCCCTGATCTTTCTACCGGCAGTTTGAGCTTTAATGGAGATGATGCCATCGAACTTTATAATACGTCAACTGCATCCATGGTAGATCTTGTCGGAAATATTGGCTGTGACCCGGGCAGCGAATGGAATTCGGGAGGAAACAGTACCGCCGACAACACCATAGTGCGTAATGCCAATGTTTGTTCGGGAGTAACTACCGACCCCGGAAATTCACCTTGTGACTTCCCGACTCTGGCCGGCGAATGGACTCAATCAGCTCAGGATGATGTATCCAATCTGGGTAGTCATACCAACTCCTGCTCCGCACCATGTGTACCCACATCAGAACCCACCACCAACGCTTCAACCATGGTGTTTTCAAACATGGCCTGCTTTTCCATGGATCTGAGCTGGACCTCGGGAAATGGTGCCAACCGAATTGTGGTGGCCTCTGCTGCTCCAATCACAGGAACACCGTCCGATCAAACTTTATACATCGCCAATGCAACTTTTGGATTAGGCTCTACCATTGCAGCCAATGAATACGTGGTATACAACGGCAGCGGCAATTCCGTCAGTGTTTCCGGTTTATCCTCTTCCACCATGTATTACTTTGCCGTATTTGAGTACAACGGAACAACCGCCAATTGTGACGAGAATTACCTGATCACCAGCGTACTCAAAGATAATGACACAACTGCAACCTGCTCCTGCCCTGAAATTACAGGGATCCTGGTAGACGCCTGCGGAGGATCCGTTGAAGGCATCAATGAATTCTTTACATTTCAAAACGGAGGTGCTCCAATGTACATTGATAGCCTCACCGCAACTTTTCCGAGTGGCGGATCTTTTTGCAACTCCGGATGCGGAGCCCAGACCTGGACAACCAATCCGGCCTTCGTTGCTCAACTGAATACCACGGCAGCTTGTCCAGGATTATTCGTTGAGGCTGACCCCATTCCGGCTAATGCCGAAGTAATCGTATTTACCGGAGCATCCCCTACGTATAACTTTGACTTTTCCGGATTATGCGGAACCGGCCCCTATTACGCTGTTTTTGCCAACAACACCAATACCGGAGGAAGGTTTGCCAACTACAATTCCACCTGTTCGGTTCGAACATTAAATGTAGATTTCGGAAGCAGTTGTGCCGATGCAGCGAGCTATGACCGCTGCCTGCTGTCCAACAACGACGGTGACTATGTTGCTTTCGACGCACCGGGAAATGCTACTTACCTGAATGACGGCTGTACCCCGATGGCCATCCTGCCGGTTGAATGGTTGTCGTTTACCGGGAAAAATACCGCATGGGGCAATGTGCTGGAATGGACTACTCAAGTTGAAATCAACAACGACCATTTCACGGTAGAACGTGCAACAAACACCTTTAAATTCCAGGAAATCGGTACCGTAAAAGGAAATGGAAACACCTTCTCTCCCACCGAATACCTGTTCACCGATCATGCATTGTATGCCGAAACTTACTACTACCGCTTAAAGCAAACAGATTTTAACGGCCATTACAGTTACTCTTCCATCATCAGCATATCAGGGGAGTACCGCATCGAGATTTACTACAATGCCTCTACCAACGAGTTGGTGATCAACGACAGGGCCGACAAAATACTCATCCATAATTTGCAGGGACAGATGGTTCGGGAATTCAACCAGATAGACAGCAACATTCCGGTCGACTTACCCATGGGCATGTACCTGATCACGACCATAACAGGAAATAATCAACACACGCAAAAGATTGTATTGCATTAAAAAAACAGGAATGCAAACCCCCTGCTCTAACGATTCAGGTTCGATAATTTCAATTCCAATAATTGAATCTACTCCCCTAAAGTTATGACATTGAGGTTACAAGTAAAATAATTAAATCCCAAATAATTTCAGTTCTTACATCAATAAAAAGGAACTCATTCGTGGATTAAAACCGCAAACTCTTTCGAGAACGGATCTAAATTCCTGAGCAATTCCGGAATCAATCCATCACCCAAAAGCATGTAGGCATATATGAGGTTTTCGGTTCTTTCCTGCAAGGAATTTCCAGGAAATAATTTGTCTTTCACGCTCCTGATCTGATCGATCCGGACAGCTTCTTTTTGTTTTTCCGCCTTAATCAGCCGGTTCTCGATGTTCTTCAGCGACTTCAAATTCTTTTGCAACTCGGCCCGAACCATCCCTTCCAGCGAAGGGTCTGTCTGGTGGGTTTTCTGAACAATATCCTGATAAATCTGCTCAATCTGTTGCTCTTCCTGCTTCAGA
>JAGQZT010000053.1 GCA_020435335.1 Flavobacteriales bacterium
ACTTCGAAGTCGGCATCGAAGGGTGGCAAACAATGGCTTTCATCACAAGTCTGGAAAGAGAACACGCCTTTCAGCGTAAAATCTTTCTTGCTCTTGACTTTGATCTTCCGTTTCAGGTAAAAGGTTCCCGAATGCTGGTAAATATCCTCATCGGCTGCCTCATCGTGAAAGAATTCCGGCTTGGGTTCGATCACCTTCCCCAGTACATCGTAATTCGGAGATTTCTCCGGTTCGATGGCCGTAGCAATTAAGAAGGATTCTCCGGGCAGGTTCGCCGCATAAATATGCCAGTGCTCCACACAGGTAATCTTTCCGATGATGGTAGCTTCACAACCATTTTGTTCCACACTAAACTTCCAGCTCACCTTATCTTCAGGCAGTTCAATTTGCGCACTGGCGTTAAGCACCATTAAAAACAAGGCAACTAGTGGAATCAGGGTCTGTTTTATCATTCTTCTCATGCGGCTATATTTACATTAATAGGATTCCAAAAATAGGCATTTCAATTCTAGTTTTTAGGTAATCTTACAGACATATTTGGATTCTTAAAAGTGAATTTCTTCATTCTCTGCCAGGTTGAGTTTTTTCTTGAACCACCAGGCTGCCAGGTAAAAAAACGGCGTGTCGACCAACGCTACCAATACTTTAAACAGAAATCCGTTCAGCAGCAGCATCCCAAAAAGCTTCCATTCGATGGCTCCGAAAGAGCACAACAGTAACAATACGGTAGCCGTGTCTACAAATTGTGAAGTGATCGTAGAAAAATTATTCCTTAACCACAAGTGTTTGCCTTTGGTATAGTCTTTCCAGAAGTGAAAGATGCGGATATCGATAAACTGGGCAAAGAGGTATGCCAGCATGGATGCGGCAACGGCTACACCGGTCAGGCCGAACACCTTACTAAACTCTTCATTCGAAACAGGCGACCATGGCGTAGCCACCGCCAGGTCTGAAACAGCAATTACTCCCATTACAAAAACGGTGGCAACCAGACCGACCATCACCACCCGATTCGCATTTTTCCGGCCATAGATTTCGGAAATGATGTCGGTTATCAAAAATGTGAACGGATAAGGGATCAAACCGACTGATATCTCGAAATGATACCAACCGAAAGGGTTCCAGGAAATGAATTTCTGGAAAATGAGGTTACAGGAAACCAGCAAGGCGATGAACACACCCGCCAGGATCAGGTAATAAAAATGAGCTTGCTGTTTGGTTCGATCCATGCTACTAAATACGCCATTTTATCTGACATAAAAAAAGCCGGAGTAAACATACCCCGGCCACGTTATATTGGGTGGTTTAGTAAAACTTGATCTGGTGTATCCGGTTAATCGGAATGATCGTTGTCCGCTTAAGGATAACGTTATTATCGGTCACGCCCCAAATGGTGGTTTCAACGGTTTTGATCCCTTCAGCATCTTCGAAAACGATCTTGACTTTCGACTTGCTCGTGTTTCCTAAAGTCATGGCCCGACTGACCCTTTTCTGTCTTTCGATCCGGTCGGATTCGTTCAACAATACGTCATTTTTCGGGAATTTTAATTCGGAGATATTCTCCTTGGCAAAGAGAACTTCTGTGCCAACAGCTGAAGCATTCATAGTCGCAAAGTTTAGGTGATAACAAGTGCTTCTACGAAAAAATCACTATTAAGGTTTCAGGACAATTATAAGTTAAACCCGTAATCCCTTTCTACTTTGGCAATTCGTACCTGATACGACGAGTACCAGGTTGTTTTTCCCTGACTTTGGGCTTCCTGATGCCTGAGGTGACTCTTCCAGTTTCGGATGGCTTCGAGGCTTTCCCAGTAAGAAAGCGTAATACCGATCTCTGTTCTGGAACTTTCCAACCCTAAAAACCCGGGCTGATCCTTAACCAGATCTTCCATTTCCTTAGCCATGTCCCCGTAGCCTTCCGGATCGTCCTCACTCAATACGGATGTGAAGATAACCACATAATAAGGCGGTTCGGGTGTGCGGGCAAAACTCACTACGCGATGGCTTTGATCATATCCTGTTGGGTGATGATGTGGTGTTTATCTCCATTGTAGTTCACCAGTACGGCTTGTACTCCACCCTGGAATTTTTTAGAAATGGCGTCTATGGTCGTATTTTCATCAACCATCGGGAAAGGAGCCTCCATGATGTTTTTAACCGGGAGTTCTTTCAACTCCGGTCTTTCGCATAATTTGGCAAACAGGTGATTATCGGTTAGTGATCCCACAAATTTTCCGTCTTCCACAACAGGAATCTGAGAAATACCGTACTGATTCATCAATAAAATGGCTTGCGAGACCGGATTGTCGGGCGTAACTGTAACCAGGTGTTTCCCCTGATGATCTTTGATGAGATCAAGGGCATTGGCTTTTTCCTCTTCCAGGAATCCGCGGTCGCGCATCCAGTCGTCGTTGAACATTTTGCCAACGTAACGGCTACCGTGGTCGTGGAACAATACGACCACCACATCATCCGGTTTCAGTTCATCTTTCAACTGAACAATCCCTTTGATGGCCGATCCGGCTGAGTTCCCCACGAAGATTCCTTCTTCCTTGGCGAGTTTACGTTGCCAGATGGCCGCATCCTTGTCCGTTACTTTTTCGAACTTATCAATGACGCTAAAATCCACGTTGGCAGGCAGGATATCTTCACCGATCCCTTCCGTGATGTAGGGATAAATTTCATTTTCATCGAAAATACCGGTTTCGTGGTATTTCTTGAAGACCGAACCGTAGGTATCGATTCCCCAGACCTTGATGTCCGGGTTTTTCTCTTTTAAATATTTACCCACTCCGGAAACGGTTCCGCCGGTACCCACACCCACAACAAAATGGGTAATCTTCCCGCCTGTCTGTTCCCAGATTTCCGGTCCGGTACTCAGGTAATGTGCTTTGGTATTGGATGGGTTATCGTACTGGTTCACGTACCAGGAATTCGGTATTTCGGTGGCTAAACGTTTGGAAACCGAATAATAAGAGCGCGGATCTTCAGGAGCCACGTTAGTCGGACAAACATGCACCTCGGCACCTACGGCACGTAAGATATCCATCTTTTCCTTGCTTTGCTTATCGCTTAACACGCAGATCAGTTTATACCCTTTGATGATGCATGCTAACGCCAATCCCATTCCGGTATTTCCCGAAGTTCCTTCAATAACGGTTCCTCCCGGTTTCAACCGGCCATCGGCTTCGGCATCTTCGATCATTTGCAGCGCCATTCTGTCTTTCACAGAGTTTCCGGGGTTGGTGGTTTCTACCTTGGCCAAGACCAATGCAGGCACCTCTTTACAAATCTTATTGATTTTGATCAACGGCGTATTGCCGATCGTTTCCAGGACATTATTGTAGTACTTCATCGTTTGAAAAATTTGCTGCAAATGTAAGAAATCCCCGGCGCTTAATCGTAACGGATTGCTTTTACCGGCGATATTTTTGTAATCACCATGGAAGGAATGATCAGCATCAGCACACAAACGATCAAGGTTCCCAGGTTTAGCGCCAGAATATAGGTCCAGCTCATATCAATAGGCACCACCGAAATGTAGTAGGATTCTTCGGGCAGGGTTAGCAATCCGAATTGCTTTTGAAGCACACATAACGCGATGCCGATCAGGTTCCCGAAGATCAGTCCTTTCAGGATCAGATACGTTGCATTGTATAAAAAGATCTTCCGGACATTCCAGTTCGGCAATCCGATGGCTTTCAGAATCCCGATCATGTTGGTTCGTTCCAGGATCAGGATGAGCAAGGCCGAAACGATGTTGATCACCGCTACCACCACCATCAGAATGATGATGATGTTCACATTGTAATCCTGCAGCCTGAGCCAGCTGAAAATATCGGGATTTTGTTCCTTGATGGTTGTGGAATGCAGCTCGTAGCCGATCAGGTTGTAGACCTCATCGCCCAAACGGTCGATGTCTTTAAAATCATCGATCAGCACTTCGAAACCGCCTACCTGGTTTTCGTCCCATCCGTTTCTTTTCTGAATGTGTGCAATATCGGTTAGCACAAACAGGTCATCGAAGCCTTCGAGATCGGTCTGATAGATGCCGGAAATGACAAAATCTTTGGGGCGCAGCTGGCCGTTTTGCTGGATAAAATAAACGAACATCTTATCGCCGACCTCCAGCTTCATTTTTTGAGCGATGTGATTGGAGATCATGATCTCCTTCCCTTTCACCGAATCCTGCACGGCAAACGATTTTCCGGCGACGATCTTTTCATTAAAAAACCCCCAGTCGAAGTCACTTCCGATTCCTTTCACCACCACACCGTAAATCTCTTCATCGGTTTTGATAATGCCCGCTTTCATGGCAAAGACCTGAATGTGTTTGATTCCCGGAACCGTATCGATCGAAGGATAAAAAGCCTGATGTTTACTGATCGGATTTGCTTCGTAAGTATTTTGAGAATCGTAATTGGTAATTTGAATATGACCGCCAAAACCGATAACCTTATTGCGGATTTCCTTTTGAAAACCGGAGACAATACTCACCGCTACGATCATCACGATCATGCCCAGGGTAATGGCTATGATGGAGATGTTGATGACGGGTTTCGTGAACTTCTTCGAGCGCTGATCGCCTTTGATGATATTTTTTGCTATGAAATATTCGAGGTTCACTTTATTTGGAACTAGATTTGTGAGATATCTAACAAAAGTAGTAATTTGTAGCTGATGACATTTAAAGGCTTTTTAAATATTCTGCTGATCGGGTTGCTTTGCTTTCAATGCACCGGACAGGAACCTCAACCAGGCACTTCAACGGAAGTGGTTGTAAAACCCGTAGTTAAGCCGCTTCCCATCGTAGTCGGTGCCGCGCAAACGAATCGCTATTTGCCGCTTTTGGAAGGCAAACGGGTGGCTTTGGTAGCGAACCATACTGCCATGATTAACGATATTCATCTGGTGGATTCCCTTTTAGCCTTGAAGGTTAATGTTGTAAAAGTATTCAGCCCGGAACACGGATTTCGCGGCAAAGCCGATGCCGGCGAGAAAGTGAGCTCCGACAAAGATCCCGGAACCGGATTAGCTATTGTTTCTTTGTATGGCAACAACAAAAAACCGACAGCCGAGCAATTAAAAGGCATTGATGTGGTTCTTTTCGACATTCAGGATGTGGGTGCCCGTTTTTATACCTACATTTCCACGATGCACTATGTGATGGAAGCCTGCGCGGAGAGCAAGATCAAACTCATCGTACTGGATCGCCCGAATCCGAATGGACATTACGTGGATGGGCCGATATTGGATCCGAAATTCAAATCTTTTATTGGCATGCATCCGGTACCGATCGTACACGGCATGACCGTGGGAGAATATGCCTGGATGATTAACGGAGAGGGTTGGCTGGCCAATGGGATTAGCTGCAATCTGGACGTGATCCCGGTTGAATACTACAATCACACAACGTTTTATGAATTACCCATCAAACCTTCCCCTAACCTGCCGAACATGGGCTCGGTGTATTTGTACCCCAGCTTGTGCCTGTTCGAAGGAACGCCCATCAGCATCGGCCGGGGTACCGACAAACCGTTTCAGGTTGTGGGCCATCCGAAAATTGAGTCGGATCGCTATAGTTTTACCCCGCAACCGACGGAAGGAGCCAAACATCCCAAGCTGGAAAATGAGTTATGCCATGGTTACGACCTGAGTACCTTCGGCCAGGAGTACATCAAAAGCAATCCGAAGATCAACCTGTTCTGGCTGATTGATGTCTATAGTAGCTACCCGGAGAAAGATAAGTTCTTCAATGAAAGTTTTAACCTGTTAGCCGGAAGCGATCAATTGCAAAAACAGCTCAAAGAAGGCGTGAGTGAGCAGGAAATTTACAAAAGCTGGCAACCGGGATTAAAGGCTTTTAAAGTTACCCGAAAGAAGTATTTACTGTACGAGGATTTTGAGTGATCACACTCCTTTCAACACCCACTTCAATTCATTCAGCATCAGCGCTGTAGCACCCCAAATCGTATTGTTCTGGAATTGGAACGTTGGCACTTCCAACCTAACACCGTTACTCAACCTGATCTTTTCCGGAGTTAACTCACACTGAATCAGGTGAGCAACATTCATCTCGAGAATGCCGGCCACTTCGGTGGGATCGGGAACAAACTCCGGCGCATAAGCTATCGTCCCGACAACCGGTGAAACCAGGAAATTACTCACCGGAATATACACATCCGTCAGGCGACCAAGCACTTCCACGTCATCCATCAAAACACCTACTTCTTCGTTAGCTTCCCGTAACGCCGTATGGATAATGTCGCGATCACTTTCCTCAACCTTCCCTCCCGGAAAGGCAATCTGGCCGCTATGCGTACCATCGTACTCCGGGCGGCGGATCAGGGTGATGTGCGGCTCTTCAAACTTTTGATAAACGAGAATCAATACGCCGCTTTTTTTTACGGTATTCAAATCGAGGGTATCATAATCCACCTTGCGGTAAGGTGCCGCTTCGGCATGAGCCAACTTACCCGGCAATGTTCCGGCCAGCCGATCCTGTAAATATGCCTTGAGAAGATCCATTACTTCAATACTTCGGTTTTAGGCATGTAGGTTACGGCATCATCCGTTGTTAGCTGTAACAATTTACCATCATCCGTCAGCTGGACTTTGGAATATTCAACAGGCAACAGCACGCCGCCCATTTTATCGATAATACCATAACTGCCATTTTGTTTCACCAGCAGCGCGTTTTGCCCGAACAATTCAATCGATTCGTATTCCGCCTTGAGCACGAAATTTCCTTTCTTATCAATGAGTCCGTACAACCCATCTGTCTGAACCATGGCCAGGTTTTCTTTAAATCCGGATGTATAATCGAAATTGTAGGGGATTTTCAATTTAGTATCGTAGTCGCAATACCCCCATTTACCATGGCGTTTAATCGCGATTAAATCGGACGAAACTTCTCCTACATCTTCAAACAAAGCCGGCATAAATTTATTCCCAAGGGTATCGATGAGCCCGAATTTTCCTTCGGTCGTGACCCGGGCATAGCCTTTTTCATTGAAGAGCCCCCAATTGATGACGCCTTCCTGATAGGTTAAATTTAATGGAATCGCTACACTTCCATCGGGTCTGATGTAGCCATACAGGCCTTCTTTCACCGCAAGAGCCAACCCGTTTTCTATTTCCGACAACTGATCATATATCGGTTCCACAAGGACATTCCCCGCAGGGTCAATTACACCAAAAAGGCCTTTTTCCTGAACCCGGATAAAAGCATTGTCCAGGTTGTCGACCCAATCGTACCGGGGCTTCACCACATAAAACAGGTTGGTATCGATGATGCCGTAAAGCCCGTTTTGTTTAACATAAGCCAGTCCTTTATTGAAATCTCCGACCGACTCGTACTGCATACCTACCTGAAGGTTTCCTTTCCGGTCGATAAAACCGTACTTACCGTTCAGTTCGATGGAGATGAATTGGTTATCGGCCGCACCGATCTCGTCATAAATGAGGGGCACAATGATTTCCCCGGTTCGGTTGATCAGGCCGTATTTATCATCTTTCCCCACAATGGCCAGCCCTTTCACAAAAGGTTCCGCCTCGTCGTATTCGAAAGGAATAACCACATGGTTGTTTTTATTGATGAAAGCTACTTTGTCGTGTTTCATCACCGCAGCTACGCCTTCACTAAACGACGAAACCCAATCGTAATCCAGCGGAATCCGTTCTTTCAATTCCTCATCCAAATAGCCCCATTTACCCGATTTTTGATATGGATAATAGGTGGTATTCGCCAAAATGTAATCCTGCTCCAATTCTTCCTTGAACGGATAATCCGGAAAATTGACTAAAAACTTCTTGATATTTTCGGGAGTCCGGCTTTGCGTAGAGAGGTTGTAAACATTCCTCCAGGCTTTCGGAACAGCAGGATTTTCGGGATACTTCCGGATAAAATTCAGGTAAGCTTCCGGCGTTTTGGCCTGTGTAGCCAACTCATAGATGTTGTCCAGAGCCTGATCGACATAGGGACTGGAAGGCTGTTCCCGGACAAACTTTTCATGAGCTTCGAGTGTATTGTGGATGGTATATTCGTTAAAGAGCTGTTTTTCGTATCGGGCAGTCGCTTCCGGAATCTCTACAGCCTGCGGATAGGCGTCGATGAATTTTTTGTAGGCATAGGACGTGTTGTTCGATTTTGCTTGTTCGAATGCCAGGGTATTCCGGTTAGCAATGGCCTGATCCAGTTGTAAGGCCTGGGCATTATGCCGAATGAAATGATCGTACCCTACAATGGTATGCTGTTGTGTGGCCCGCTCAAAGCACAGCAGGTCCACCTGATCGGCATGCCGGCAGATGCTGAGGGTATCAACACCCCATTCCTTCATTTTGGCTTTCTTCTTTTCCTTAGTATTAAAATACGCATCGGAAGCGCGTCCGGCGTAATGCAAGGCAGAATCCAGGTTGTAAAACGGATTGTCATTTCTGGAATAGATCACACTCAAGCCATAACTCGCAGATGCGGGTTGCTTTTTCAGGGATTTATAGAAAATCTTCTTTGCCTTAAAATAATCGTAAATCTCAAGTGCTTCGAATCCTTTTTGAATACAGGCAGAGAGTGATGTGGAAGAAAACAGCAGAATTGTTGATAATATTATGCCTAATTTCCGTTCGACTTTCAATGTAAAACTATTTTTTTGGATTCTCGTAAACTAATCAAGCGACTAAGTTAGCAATACAAATTCACTTTAAATTATTTTGTCCCTTGCAAGTATGAACAAATACTCCAAATACCTTTTTCTCCTATTTTTAGCACTATCCCTATACTGCTGCAATTCCACCGATATCCCGAGCAAGCATGAGAACACCGTCATTTACAAAGATCTAGACAGCATTGTGTCCGACGGAAAACTGAGGGCTTTGGTCAATTACGGCCATACCAGTTACTTCATCTACAAGGGAAATCCGATGGGGTTCGAGTACGAGCTGCTTAAAAAATACGCCCAACACCTGGGCGTAGAACTGGAGGTTATCCCCATCAGCAACATGGACAGTATTTTTGTGTTTTTAAACCAGGGAGATGCCGACATTGTTGCCGCCAACCTGACCATTACCCAGGAGCGACTGCAGGAGATCAACTTTACCGAACCGGTATTGATCACCAAACAGGTGCTGGTGCAGCGAAAACCGGAGAACTGGCGTAGTTTAAGCAAGAAAAAATTGGCCGATTCATTACTCCACTCTCCGCTGGATCTGGCAAACAAGACCATTCATGTCCGTAAAGGCTCATCGTTTTTCCCCCGGCTAAAAAGCCTGTCGAATGAGATCGGGGCTCCCATTAACATCAAAACCGTATCGGGGGAAACTACCATGGAATTATTGATCGAAGATGTGGCTAATAAGCGGATCGATTACACCATTGCCGATAAGAACATCGCTCTGGTGAGCCAGTGGCAATACCCCGGCATTGACGCCAGCCTGGTGATCAGCCTCGATCAGAAGATTGCCTGGGCCACCCGGAATAATTCCGACAGCCTGACGCAATCGATCAACAACTGGTTATCGGATTACCAAAAAACCAGGCAGTTTAAAATGCTCTACAGCAAGTATTTTAAGAACGAAAAAAGCTTCATCAAGCGGGTCAGCCATAAATATTACACGCTGGAGAGCGGTCAAATCTCGCCGTACGACGAGCTGATCAAAAAACATGCGTCACGAATCCACTGGGACTGGGAATTACTGGCTGCCCTGATCTATCAGGAGTCGCATTTCAACAACGAGACCATCGGTTGGGGCGGCTCATTCGGTCTGATGCAGTTTATGCCCAATACGGGAGCCAAATATGGTGTTGACACGAACTCCTCGGCGGAAGCCAACATCATTGCAGGAACCAAATACCTGCAAAAACTGGACAACATGTGGAAACCCCATGTATCTGATTCCGTTGAACGGGTGAAGTTCGTACTGGCCTCCTATAATGTTGGTCCCGGACACGTTTTTGATGCGCAAAGACTGGCAAGGAAATACAGCGAAGACCCTGAATTGTGGAAGAATGTCGGATTTTACCTGAAAAACAAATCCAACCCGAAATATTACCGCGACAGCGAAGTGAAACATGGTTATTGCAAGGGCTATATCACTTACGAATACGTATCGGAAATCATGGAACGATACGATCATTATAAAAACATGACCGTTGAAAACCAATTGGCCGAGAACTGATTACTTCTTCTTATTTCTAGTATTTTTGGTACAAACATCAGATTGTACTTTATGTCATTTCTCAACCACCTTTCTGCCGATACCAAGCTTATTATAGCAGTATCGACCATTATTGTTTCTGCCATCGTACTTACGCGGGTGATCAGGTGGCTGATCGACAAATCATTTTTAACAGCATCCGAGCGGCTGAATCTCGATAAAACCAGGTACCGGTTCTTTAAGAACGCCGTTTCTTTAATCATCTGGCTGATCGCCATCGGAGCCATTATCTCATTGGTTCCCAAGCTAAAAGCGCTCGCTTACACCTTATTCGCTGGTGCGGGCATCTTGGTTGCCATCATCGGATTTGCTGCACAACAAGCCTTTTCAAATATTGTGAGCGGAATCTTCATCGTTATGTTCAAACCGTTCCGGGTTGGCGATAAAATTAAAGTCGGCTCTTATGATTATGGCGTGGTGGAAGACATTACGCTCCGGCACACTGTGATCAACAGTTTTGAAAACAAACGGATCATTGTACCCAACTCGGTGATGGGATCGGAAACCATCATCAACGACAACATCAACGACGCCAAATTATGTAAGTTCATTGAAGTGGGCATCAGCTACGACAGCGACATGGATCTGGCTATGAAAATCATGAAAGAAATTGCCGAAAGCCACCCATACTGTATCGATAACCGGTCTGAAGAAGAATTGACCAAAGGCATTGACAAAGTCGTGGTTCGTATGGTATCCTTCGGGGATTTCAGCATTAACCTCCGCGCTTTTGTCTGGACGAACGACCCATTTGTAGTGTATGAAATGACCAGCGACATTAACCGGCAGATCAAGAAACGCTTCGATGAAGAAGGCATTGAGATTCCATTCCCATACCGCACCATCGTGTACAAAAACGACTTAAACAAAACCGCCTCGAATGAGTCCAAAAAGCAATAAAGCCCTCGGTAAGATCGGGCAGCCACCAGGCACGCTGATCTACCTGGGTAAACACGAACAAAAATCTACCCGGATTTCTTTGATCGATTATTCTCCCGAAGAATTTTCGGAACAGGAAATTACGAATATCGAAGATTGTTTTCCGTACAAGGATAAAAATACCGTAACCTGGATCAACATCGACGGACTAAACCAAATTGACACCATCGAAAAGCTGGGGAACCACTTCAATTTACATTACCTGCTCCTCGAAGATGTACTGAACACTGAACACCGGCCAAAGGTTGAAGAGTATGACGACCACACGTTCCTTACCCTAAAGATGTTGGGAATCAGTGAAGACGGTAATTCTATTGTATCGGAACAGGTGAGCTTTGTTCTGGGTGAAAATTGGGTGATTTCTTTTCAGGAATTTCAGGGTGATATTTTCAACAAAGTACGTGAAAGAATCCGCGAAGGGATAGGAAACATCCGCAAAATGGGATCAGACTACCTCCTTTATCGCTTGTTGGATACCGTGGTCGACAATTATTATCTGGTTACGGAATACTTTAGCGACTCTACGCAGGCGCTGGAAGAACAAGTACTGAAAAATCCGGAGAAAGAGTCACTGGTGGAGATTCAACACATGAAAAAGAAACTTTCGGATCTCCGGAAGGCTGTCCGCCCACTGCGTGAAGCCGTTTTACAACTGGAAAAGGAATCGAAATTCATAAAAAACAAAACCCGGCCTTACCTGCGCGACGTATATGAACACGTGATCCATGTGAACGATTCCATGGAAAACCACCGGGATATTCTGGCCAGCATCATGGATCTGTACATGTCCGGCGTAAGCAATAAAATGAATGAAGTAATGAAAGTGCTGACCATTATCGCTACGATTTTCATTCCGCTCACATTCATTGCCGGAGTTTATGGCATGAACTTCGAACACATGCCTGAATTACACTGGAAATACAGTTATTACGGCATCTGGGGACTGATGATCCTGATCTTCATCGGGATGTTATTCTACTTTAAGAAAAAGGATTGGCTGTAAGCATCCATGAACATCAATTTCATATTTCTAATCCTCGCTTTATTAGCCGAAATTATCGGAACAATCGGTGGTTTCGGTTCGTCGGTGTTCTTTGTCCCCATCGGAAATTTCTACTTCGATTTTCATTCGGTACTGGGGCTGACCGCACTCTTCCATTTATCGAGCAACCTGAGTAAAATAGCCCAATTCAGAAAAGGAATCGATCGAAACCTGATCCTTTTCATCGGAATCCCATCCGTTCTGTTTGTACTTCTGGGGAGCTTCTTATCGAAATACGTCGACAATACCCACCTGGAAATACTATTGGGCATTTTCCTGATTATCTTTTCCGGCTTGTTTTTGCTGAAAAGGACCCTCCGTATTCAACCCAACCGGAAAAACTCCATACTGGGAGGAATTTTCTCCGGGTTTTCTGCCGGTATCCTGGGAACAGGCGGCGCCATACGGGGATTAACCATGGCTGCTTACAACCTGGAAAAAAGTGTTTTCATTGCCACATCGGCCATCATCGACCTGATGATCGACATTACACGCTCAGTAAGTTATTACCAAAACGGCTACATCCACATGCACGACATGGTTTACATCCCATTTCTATTTCTAATCGGATGGATCGGCACTTACATCGGCAAACGAATACTGACAAAAATCTCTCAGGAGAAGTTCAGGGTATTTTCCCTTTCCCTGATCTTACTGATCGGGTTGGTTACGGTTGGGAAACTGATCTGGTTCTGATGCCTATTTGAGATTTGCAGGAATCTTACAAACCGGAATAGGCTCCATTTTGTGCTGATTGGCCGTATTCAACCGGGTGTAGATGGCAAACACTTCCTGCTGTCTGGGTGTGAACGAAGTAAAATCCACAACCCCTTTGTCGGCAACATCCATAGCCCATTCCAATTCGGGATACGTGGCACCGATCTGATCCTCGTCCGTACGATCATCACCCCACAAACCGTCTGTCGGAGCCGCCAGCATAATCCGCTCATTGATGTCGAGGATCTCTCCCAACTCATACACTTCGGTTTTCACGAGGTCGGCAATCGGACTCAGATCCACACCGCCATCACCATACTTCGTAAAGAAACCTACCCCAAAATCTTCAACTTTATTCCCGGTTCCCAACACGAGGTAACCTTTCAGCGCAGCAAAATAATACAAGGTGGTCATTCTTAACCGGGATCTGGTGTTGACGAGACTCATGTTATAGCGCTCATCATCTTCCTCTTTAGGAACCGCTTTGAGAAAAGTATCGAAAACAGGGGTTAATTCCGTTTCCACAGAACTCACATTCGGATAATTTTCTTTGAGGCTTTCGATGTGTTGCTTCGCCCGCTCAACCTGGTAAACCTCCTGATAAATAGGCATCTCAACACACAACAAAGGCAAACCCGTTTCAGCAGCTAAAGCCGATGTGACGGCCGAATCAATTCCTCCCGAGACACCGATCACGTATCCTTTCGCACCCGACTCGGCGAGGTAATCTTTTAACCAGTTTACGATATGTTCTTTGACTTTAACCGCGTCCATGGGATCAGAAGTAGATTCCTATATTCAAAGCTAAGTAATTCAGATTAGCATTTACATCTTTTTCTGAAAAAACAGGATCCCCCGAACTATCGATCAACGGATCGCCGGAAGCATCCAGCTCCACTACTTTCGTATCCATCTGGTTGATGAAACCATTATTGAATGTAACACCAAAAAAGGCACTGGTATTCCCGGAAATGTTGTACTCTACCCCTGCTCCAATTACCAAAGCCAAATTGATCCAGTTCAAATCGGCGGAAGCATCGTTCGATGATATCGTCTCCTGCGAGGTGTAGGGAAGAGCTATGTCCTGAAATGTGTATGCGTATTCGGCTTTCGATTTAAAACTGAAGTCCATGTTAAACCCAAAGGTTCCGTAATAGGTAAAATATCCGATCTCATTGGTGCGTAACTTCAGTTGCAAAGGAATTTGAAGATACTGTGGTTTGTAATCACTCACCACATCTGCCGAATAGGAAATGGCACCTTTTTTATAGACATCTTTATACTTAAGTGCCCCTTTGGCATTCAACAAATTGAACCCGGTTGAGACCAGGTAGTTTTTGCTTAAAAAATATTCAAACGACAGGCCGAAACTGAACCCCATCGTACTGCCGTCGCTGCTGTAGCCGCTCGTGTTGGTTTTGAACCACGACAAGTTCGGACTGAAATGCAATCCGAACCGAAAAGACCGGTCATCATCTGGCAACTTAGCCACAGGATCGTTGTCGAAATTATCCTGGGCAGAAAGGTTCAAAAAGATGAAGCCAAATAGTATGAAAGTGAGTACTTTTGTCTTTTGGATCATAACTTCGTGTTTTCAAACCAAAAATAGCTATTAAAGAAGCCAGAAAGCGTTTATGAAATTCAATTTTTCAACACTTCGACACTTAATAACTTTGGGCTTCATCGCCCTGCTTTTTTCCTGCGATGACAACCCCTTGGATATCGACGTGAGTCAGGTACAGGTTGATTTGAAAGTGCAGCGCTTCGATCAGGATCTCTTCACCACCGGTACAGCCATCAGCCCCGAATCGGCGAAACAATTGCAGGAAAATTACGGCACTTTCTTCCAGGATTTTACGATGAACATCATCAACATTGGCGACATCCGCTCTCCTGAAGCCCAATACCACCTGAATGCGTTCGTGAACGACCAGTACATTCTGGAAATCAAATCAAAAAGCGACGCTCTTTACCGGGATTTCACACCTTACACGAACCAGCTTACTGACGCCTTTAAGCATTACAAGCACTACTTCCCAAAACGAAAGACGCCAAAAATCATCACCTACATTTCGGGATATAATTACGCCATTGTAACCGATGAGCAATACCTGGGCATTGGCCTCGACATGTTCCTCGGCGCCAAACACGATGCTTATGCCAAACTCGGTTTACCTAAATACAAGAGCGACTTCATGACTCCCGATTACCTCGTATCCGGAGCCATGCTCGGATGGGTATCTACCGAGTTTGAACTGGACAACAATCAGGCCGATCTGCTGACAGAAATGATCCACCAGGGAAAAATCCTGTACCTGCTGGATGCCCTCATGCCTGAAGCTTCGAACTCCGTGAAGATCAATTACACCCAGGAACAACTGGACTGGTGCGAAGCCAATGCAGAGGCGATGTGGTTTTACTTCATCGACAACGAACTGCTTTATACGAAAACGATGGCCGATATTGCCAAATACATGGGCGAAGCTCCCTTTATCCAGGGATTCCCCGATGGCTCTCCGGGAAGAGTGGGACACTGGATCGGGTGGCAGATCGTGAAAGCCTACATGAAACAACAACCCAATACGACCCTCGAACAGCTGATGCAAAACAACAATGCGCAGGAGATTCTTACGAAATCGAAGTACAAGCCGTGAGAGAGGTTGACAATTAAATAATTTTAGGTATATAGACAGTAGACAATAGATATTAGACAGTAAGAACATGAGTAAAAAATCCGAAATCAATTTTAAAATCCACCTGGATGAAAACCACATTCCCGAAAAGATCGAATGGAGTGCCTCCGACAGTGGTGAAGAAGGAACGAAAGAAGCTAAATCATTTATGATGAGCTTGTGGGATGCCCATGAGAACAACACCCTCCGCATCGACCTCTGGACCAAAGACATGATGGTCGATGAGATGAAATACTTCTTTTACCAATCGCTCATTACCATGGGAGACACCTACGAACGGGCAACCAGCGATAAGGCTGTAGCGAATGAAATCCGTGAATTCGGTAAGCAATTAGGAGAAAAACTGGTAAATTCAGCTCAGTAACATGCGTCTTGTTAAGTTCATCATCCTCCTCAGCTGTATCGCCTTCGGTTTTTCCGATGCTCAGGCTCAGTGTGAAAAATTGAAGAAAAAACGCATTTACCAACTCCTTGGTGCTGCCGAATACGACAACCACCGAAGCTCCGACGTGATCACTTCCGAGAACTTCCACACCGAAGAATACCAGATCAACCTGTTTAAAGGTGTCGTTTATAAGCTGATTTTCGATGCCAGCCAGATGCCGGAAGGTGTAACCATCAGCCTTTTTGACCTCGGAAAGAAAAGAGGCGCCGGTAAATATGAACAAGTGTTTTCATCTGCGGAAGCAGAACAAACGGAAAACGGAACCTACGAAGTAACCCTGGAATTTCCCCAACGAAAAATGATGGTTCAATACGAAGTGAAAGAGAATACCCAACCCGGATGTGTCTCCTTTGTACTCGGTTATTATTTTAAAAACACCATCCGCTAATGTCTAAAAACCTCATCCAGAAATACAACATTGCCGGTCCGCGGTATACCAGTTACCCAACCGTTCCCTTTTGGGATGAGTTAGGGATCGCTTACGACATCTGGACCGCATCCGTGAAACGATCTTTTCAGGAATCGAATGCCGAAGAAGGCATCAGCATCTACATCCATTTGCCTTTCTGCGAAAACCTGTGCACCTTCTGCGGCTGCCACAAACGCATCACCAAACAGCACGGTGTGGAACAACCCTACGTTGATACCCTCCTCAAAGAATGGCAACTTTACTGTGACCTGTTCGATGAAAAACCACGCATCAAGGAACTGCATTTGGGTGGTGGAACACCTACATTCTTCAGCCCGGAAAACCTGGCCAGACTGATCAACGGCATCATGGCCACAGCCGAAAAATGCGACGATTACGAATTCAGTTTTGAGGCTCACCCGAACAACACAACCAAAGCCCATTTGCAAACGCTATACGACCTCGGGTTCCGAAGAAACAGTTTCGGGGTACAGGATTACGACGAGCAGGTTCAGCAAACCATCAACCGCATCCAGCCCTTCGAAAAGGTGAAAGCCGCCACAGACCTGTCGCGCGAGATCGGCTATACGTCCATCAGCCACGACCTCGTCTTCGGCCTGCCACACCAAACGAAAGATAGCATCATCAACACCATCAACCTCACCAAAAGCCTGAAGCCCGACCGCATTGCTTTTTACAGTTATGCCCACGTGCCGTGGATCAAAGGGGTCGGACAACGCGGTTACGACGAGAACGACCTGCCTACGGCCGACGAAAAACGGGTGCTTTACGAAAGTGGCAAGCAACTCTTAGGCGAACTGGGGTATGTTGAGATTGGTATGGATCATTTTGCCCTGCCCACCGATTCGTTGTATCAGGCCATGGAAAACAAGAGCCTGCATAGGAATTTTATGGGTTATACTGCAGGAACCACCCAACTGATGATCGGTTTGGGCATGAGCTCCATCAGCGACAGCTGGTACAGTTTTGCACAGAACAACAAAACCGTGGAGGAATACACCGAGATCGTGAATCAGGGCCGTATTCCGATCTTCCGGGGGCACGACCTGAATGCCGAAGACCTGGTGATCCGGAGACACATCCTCAACATCATGTGTCATTTTGAAACGAGCTGGGAGAGCCCGGAGATGCAGTTCCCCGAATTGTCCGAATGTCTGGAACGTTTACAGGAAATGGAGCAGGACGGACTGGTTCACCTCACCGAAACCGGACTGAGCCTACCCGAACACGCCAGGCCTTTTGTGCGGAATATCTGTATGGCTTTTGATCTGCGATTGATTCGGAACCAACCGAAAACGCGGATTTTTTCGATGACGATTTAATACCATATTGTTAGTTGAATCGTTATTATGATAAAATGATGAAGCTCCTTTTAATATTAAATACTTTACTCCTTTCTAGCGTCGTTCTCGGTCAATCTCAACAACACAAAGATAAATTCAGAGAACTTGAGCCGGATATCTGGATGGGTATCTGGGATGCTGAACATTCAAGTAATACTATTAAATTTGATACAATAGGATATGATGACATTCCCAAAAATCTGGACTTTAGAGGAACTGTTGTTGAGGCTATCAAGTGGACTGACTTAAGCGGGGTGAACATCCTAATTCAAACCGTTACAGGGCATTTTAATTGGAAAGATTATCATGAAAACTCCGACGAATACATGATCCAAGACAAATCAGAACTTTATGCATACCTCTTCACTAAGAAACCAGGGAAAAAGGATTTTATTAAAATATGGAGAATCTATGATTACACCGAATGTTTTGGTGTTGATTGGTTTACAGGGTTTATTCCTAAAGCAACCACAATAACCGATCTGGATAATGATGGAGTATCCGAAATTTCCGTGCCCTATGTTTCTATCTGTAGAGGAGGTGTAGACCCTGGAACGATGAAAATCATAATGTATGAAGGTGATTCAAAATATGCCTTACGAGGTTTAACCATGACTTTTTGTTCCGATCAAAACAAAGTGGAAGGAACCTACACTCCCAGTAAAAATCTTGAATCAAATCCATTATTTATGGAATTCCTAAACAACCGTTGGGAAGCTCATAAGTGTGAAAGAGATAGATTTTATTAGAACAGACTCAGACTCTACTACCTCTTTATTAACTTATCATAAACCACCCGCTTCGCCAATATCGTCTGGCTTATACCCCGGGCTAACACGAAGGTAATCATCGCCAGCCACACCCCGTGGTTTCCGAACAGGTGCTCAAAACCATAGAATGCTCCGATAAAAATAATCGTTGCCAACAGCATGGTATTCCGCATCGCTTTCGAGGAGGTGAGTCCGATATAAACCCCATCCCAAACAAAGGGAATCACACTCACCAACGGGAAGATGATGAGCCAGATCAGGTAATCCATCGCCACCTGAATCACCTGCTGTTGGTCAGTCAGAACCGACAAGATCTCAAACCCAAACAGCCAGTACGCCAGTCCGTACAACAACCCCAACCCGAAGCCCCAGTAAAAACAATAGCGGATGGCCTGACGAAGCCGCGTTGGATCACCTGCCCCGAAGTATTTCCCGCTGATGGATTCCGCCGCATAGGCAAACCCGTCGATGCCGTAAGCTGCTATCGCAATGAATTCAAGCAACAGGATGTTCGCCGCTCCAATAAGTTCACTTTCCCGGGCACTCATCACCTTAAAAAAGGATAGCGCAAAGATCAGGCACAGGGTCCGGATGAGGATGTCGGTATTAACCAAAATAAAACGCTTCATAGCCTGAATCTCAACGATATTTTGAAAGGCTTCCCGGGTTAGCTCCTGCCGGTAATAACCCAGAAAAAAGAGAACAGCCACCACAAATCCGGTGTATTGTGCCACAACGGTTCCCAGCGCAACGCCTTCGGTTTCCATACCTCCGGCAGTAACCAGGTAATAACTGAGCCCGGCATTCAGGAAGTTTACCAGGATGGTAATGATCATGGGAATGGTGGCATTCTGTTTCCCCAGGAACCATCCGACAAAAGCATAAAGTCCGATGGTGGCCGGGGCAGCATAAATCCGGATCCGGAAATAATCGCTCACCTGCTGATTTACGGCATCACTTCCGTCGATCGCGTACAAGGCCAGGTTCAGCAAAGGCGTTTGAAAAAGAATAAGTAAAAGAGCCCCACCGAATGCAATCAGCAGTCCCCGGAAAAGCAACCGGTACGATTCCGGCACATTTTTCCGTCCGACTTCCTGGGCCGTCATGCCGGTCATGCCCATACGCAGAAACCCGAATGCCCAGTACATGAAATTGAAGATCATCACACCAAAACCGATGGCCAGAATATACGAACCGCTACCCAGGTGTCCCATCAGGGCAACATCGACCATGCTGACGACCGGAACGGACAAGTTGGCCAGAATGTTCGGAATAGCGAGTTTGAGTATTTCCCTGTTCAAGTTATTCATATTAAGTTTGATGGGGCAAAATATTAAATTAGTCTAATAATTTTTTGCTTTCTATGCGAAATAACTACATTTAAGCTGCTAAACCTATCCGATCGTATATGAAATACACATATCTCCTTGCTGTTTTACTGGTTATTGTCTCGTGTAAGACCACGACTACAACCGATAGCAACACGCCGGACTCCAATACAGACTGGCACAAACTGAACCTGAAGGGGAACGTGAAAGCCATCAAGGAAATTAAATTCCTGGCTGTTGACAACTTCAGCGAGATTCAGAATGGCGAGAAAGTGAAACACATTTACAACAAGGAGTATTTATTCAATCTGGATGGCTATAAAATCGAGCAGAACGATTACGTTCCCGACGGAACACTGGCTAACCGGATCATGTACTTGCATCAGGACAACAAACTGGTGGAGTATAATGAGTATGATTCGCAGGGCATGCTTTTCGGAACGGGAAAATACGAACTGGATGCCGACGGATTCCCGAAAAAACTGAACTACAAAACCAATGACGGACGCTATAACTGGTCGGAAACTTACGTCTACAACCAGCACCACAAAGTGGCCGAGGTGAATCACTTCAATGCTGAAAGCGTACTGGAATCCAAAGAAGTTTACAAATACGATGAAAACGGTTTGCTGACAGAGAGTGAACTATACAAGGACAAGAAGCTGATCACGAAAAATACGTACATGAACGACAAAGGGGGCAGCAACACGGAACTGCAGTACAGCGGGGATTCGTCGGTATACACCTACATCTACAACTTCGACAACAAGGGCAACTGGATCAAGAAAATCGTTTTCGAGAACAACAACCCCAGCGGCATCCTGATCCGGGAGATTGAATACTTCAATTAAGCTCCAATAAACATCCCGAAACAGCATAGTTACACCCTCTTAACTTTGCTTCTTCCACCTGAGGTTCTAATTTAATTAGGTTCGCAAAAATTACGTGCAACTTAAAAAATTAGAATGATGAACAAAATTTACCTTTTAGCTGTAGCTGCCTGCATCGGATCGGCGGCATTCGGACAGTACAAACTTAAAAATGCCCCAACACATGCAAAATTAGTTCATGACCATCAATTGGAGCCTACAAAAACTACCCACAAGGTTCAAAAAACTCCGGGAGCCGTGCTGTGGTCTGAAGATTTCACCGGGGGCTTTCCGGCCGGATGGACAATGAATGACAATACCGGAAACAACTTCGACTGGGTGATCAACAATGGTCCGATCACGGCAACCTATACCAACGCGACGCCTATCGCATCGACGAGTGGAGGCAACCACATGTTGTTGTTTGGCGATCAATACAATGCCACACCTCCTTACATCGATCAGGACACGTGGTTTCAGACCTCTGCCATCCCACTCAACGGCGAACCCAGTGTTTCCGTCAGGTTTCAACAAAAGTTCCGCTTATGTTGTGCAGGATCTTCAGAATTAAACCTGCTAGTAAGCACGGATCCGACATTCGCAACCAATGTACAAACCTATGATGTCAGACAGAATGTGGCCATCAACGCGCAATCTGCCGACCCGATGCTCACAACGGTAAACATCACCAACATAGCAGGCGGACTAACCGGGAACATCTACCTCCGGTTTCACTGGCATTTAGGTGCCAGCCACTATTACTGGATGATTGACGACATCGAAGTGATTGAATCCTACGACAACGACATCATTACCTTTCAGGAATACTACGGAGTATCCAGTGCTCCATACACCCGGATCCCGGTTTCACAAATCGCTCCCGTAGATTTTTCCATGCAGGCGACGAACGTTGGTGGAGCCAATCAGCAAAACACCATGTTAGCTGCTGATGTGAACAACGGGTTATTCACCGGATTCAGTGCACCGACAACTTTACTGGCTCAAGGACCAGGCGTATCCGTAATTCAGGCAACCGACAGCTTATTTACCACTACCTCATTCACTCCACCGACAACGATAGGCGTACCCTACACCGTTACTTTAACGGTTAGTTCGGACTCGGTAGACGTTACACCGGCAAACAACACCTTCGTTTTCAATCCGTTTGAAGTTTCCAGCCACGTGTATGCGATGGACGACTACGGCACCTCTCCCGGTTCGGGAGGAGGCCCGATTACTTCACCCATTCCGGAAGACGAATATGAGGCAGGCAACTACTTCGAATGTTTTGCCAACACCAATGCCGATTCCATTTCCGTTTATGTCGATTCCGCAACGGATGTAGGTGCTGTGATCGATGTGGTTTTATACGAGCTTGTTATAAATGGAACCAACGGGTCATTCTCTCAGGTCGACCGATCCATCCCGGAATCAATCGCATCGAGCGACCTGGGCAGCATGAAGACCATCGAACTGATCACACACCCGGCATTAACTGCAGGAACCCTTTATTTTGCTGCGGTTCATGCCTACGGTAGTGGCAATGATTTCTACTACGGTACCAGTGGCACATCACCGGATGCCGACAGCAAAGGAGGGCCTGTCAGTTTGATTTTTTACCCCAGCCTGACCAATCCGAATACCGGGCAAGCTTTCTACACCACCCGGACACCGATGGTTCGGCTGCATGTTACTGCTCCGGTCGGAATTGAAGAAGCCGATCCGGATCAGGTTCACTTCGAGGTCTATCCGAACCCAAGTCGTGGTGAGTTCACCCTCACCCTGACCTCTGAACAAGCAGAGAACAAATCTGTTGTGATCAAAAACGCACTCGGACAGGAAGTCCTGAACAAAACCATTCGTGTGTTTGGAGAAACCACCGAAACAATCTCACTATCCGATTACAGTAAAGGAATTTACTTCCTGAGTGTCGGACAGGAAACTATAAAACTCGTGGTGGAATAATTTACCTCTAGCAGAAAAAAGCCCGATTAGCAATCTAATCGGGCTTTTTAATTATTAATTCCCTAATCCTTCTTTCACCAGGGCCGAGATCAATTTTCCGTCGGCTTTACCCTTGAGCTTACCCATCAAAGGCCCCATCACTTTACCCATATCCTGAGGACCGGATGCTCCAACCTGTGCAATGGTTTCCTGAACCACTTTACGGACTTCATCCTCACTCATCTGCTCAGGCAAATAGGCACTCAACACGCCGATTTGAAAATCCTCATCGGCAGCGAGGTCTTCACGCCCCTGCTCCTTGAAGATCGTTGAGGCATCTTTTCGTTGCTTTACCAGTTTCTGAATGATGTCCTGGGCAGTTTCATCGGTAATCTCTCCACTACCGCCTTTTGTTGCTTCCAGCATTAAAGCCGATTTGATTGCTCTTAAGGCTTCCAGTTTTTCTTTTTCTTTCGCCAACATGGCTTTTTTGATGTCGTTATTGATCTGTTCTGTTAAACTCATGGGTATCTATAAATTAAAAGGTCGCTTCAAAATTACGAAGAAGCGACCTAATAATAAACTTATTTCAAATTCAAACTAATCTACATTATCATGTAAGAACGAATTGTCGTCATTCAACTTCGGTTTTCCTTCTTCGTCTTCAGACAACGTAAACCTGGAAATGTTGCTTTCCGATGAATGAGGTGTTTCATTCAGGTTGATCTTTCTGCGCTTGTAAGCAGGCTCTTTTTCCAGATCATTGATGCCGGAAGGGGTTTTCATTTTCATCCCCAGTTCCTTGATGCGCATCACACGTTCCTGAGATCTTTTCAACTGCTCTTCATCCGGAATCCGGTTGGTGTATACCGGACCATCTTCCAGTTCGTCTTCGATGTTGTAATCTTCTTCTACTTTAAAATCGGGCTTTCTGGACAAGGTCATTTCATCCTCAGGGGCGTTTACCTCTTCGTTGGTGATGTCATCCGCCTCATTCGTAAAATCAGTCGATTCGTGAGTGAACTCCTCGATGGAATCGTCATCATTCAGGTTCCAAACGATCGTCTTATTTTCTTCTGCAGGTGTTTCGTTGATAAAGGTATTTTCCTCTTCCCAGTTCTCTTCATTGGAAGATGCTTCGACCTCACCTTCATTGACCTGGCTCCAGTTCCACGACATCTCATCACGTTTAGCCTCGATTTCTTCTTCGTCATCTTCCAGGCTGAAAATCACACGATCTTCAGTTGACTCATCCGCTGTTGTGGTATCTTCAAAATCCAGAGTAGGTTGTTCAACAACTTCTCTGGTAATAAGTGTAGGCTCTTCAATCGTATCTTCCGCTTCGGTTGTCGTTTCCGAAGTTGTTTCCGTTACTTCTTCATCAACCGGTTGAGTGATGGTTGTCGGAACATCAGTATCCAGAGCATACACTTTCTTTTCGGTTTTTTGACCAAAATCGTAGGAAACGGTATCGTTAGCACCGAATCCGGTAGCAATTACCGTAACGGCTACTTTATTCCCTAAGGTTTCATCAGTGCAATTACCCCAGATCACGTCTGCAGTTAAACCTGCTTCATCCTGGATGTAATCGGTAATATCACCGATCTCGTCCATGGTGATCTCTTCATCTCCCGAAGAGATGTTCAACAACACGTATTTCGCTCCTTTAATTTCATTATCGTTCAGCAGTGGTGATGCCAGGGCTTTACTTACCGCTTCAACAGCTCTGTTCTCCCCTTCGGCGGTTGCTGACCCCATGATAGCAGTACCTCCGTCTTTCATTACGGTTTGAACGTCTTTAAAGTCGGTATTAACATAACCGGTAACGGTAATGATCTCTGAAATGCCTTTGGCCGCAACTGTTAAAATATCGTCGGCTTTGGCAAAAGCTTCACCCATTTTCAGGTTACCATACATCATACGCAATTTGTCGTTGTTGATGATCAACAGCGTATCCACCTGTCTTCGAAGCGCCTCAATCCCTTCATCGGCTTGTTGCTTTCTTCTTCTTCCCTCAAATGAGAACGGCATGGTAACGATACCTACCGTTAATACCCCCATTTCACGAGCGGCTTCAGCAATGATCGGTGCGGCACCTGTTCCGGTTCCACCACCCATTCCGGCAGTAATAAACACCATTTTGGTATTGTTTTGAAGAATGGCTTTTACTGCTTCCACATCTTCGATGGCAGCATTTTTACCAACTTCAGGATTTGCTCCTGCTCCCAAACCTTCCGTTAGGGTAGTGCCTAACTGAATTTTATTCGGGATCGGGCTTTGATCCAAAGCTTGTGCATCGGTGTTGCAGATCACAAAATCTACTCCGGTAATGCCTTGATTGTACATGTGATTCACGGCATTGCTACCTCCACCACCAACTCCAATAACCTTGATTATTGATGCTTGATCTTTTGGCAAATCGAATTTCATAATATGGGGTTTTTATAATTTTTAATTTTCATCATCCTCGAAGAAGTTCTTTCCTGCATTCATGATCTTCCCGAAAAAGCCACCTTTCTTCTCGTCGGAATGGCCCACCACTTCTCCCTTGGTTGCGTGTTTACTGTTTATCTGGTCAAATCCTTTGATTACCAGTCCGACACCCGTTGCAAACAAGGGGCTGGTCACTTCTTCCGAGTTCCCTTTAGCCAGGTGTTCGTTCGGGTAGCCGATTCGGACATCCATACCGGTAACGTATTCAATCAATTGAGAAATGTGTTTTAACTGCGAGCCTCCTCCTGTTACAACGATGCCGCAGATCAGTTTATTCTCATATCCTGAATTCTTGATCTCGTAATAAATGTGTTCGATGATCTCTTCCATTCTGGCCTGAATGATCTGAGCCAGGGTCTTTAAAGAAATCTCTTTAGGCGATCTTCCACGAAGACCCGGAATGGAAACGATCTCATTTTCCTGGCTTTCACTGGCCAGCGCAGAGCCGAATTTGATCTTCAGCAATTCAGCCTGATTCTTGATGATGCCGCAGCCTTCCTTAATGTCTTCGGTAATGGAATTACCGCCAAAAGGAATCACGGCAGTATGTCTGATGATCCCGTCCTGGAAGATGGCAATATCAGTTGTACCACCACCAATGTCAACCAAAGCCACACCGGCTTCTTTTTCTTCTTCACTCAATACGGCTTCGGAGGAAGCCAGCGGTTCAAGAATCAGGTCGGCCACTTCAATGCCTGCTTTGTGCACACATTTGTAAATGTTTTTCGCCGCAGCGATCTGTCCCGTAATGATGTGAAAATTGGCTTCCAGACGTACACCGGCCATTCCGATCGGGTCTTTGATGCCCTGTTCGTTATCGATGATGTACTCCTGAGGCAGCACATGAATGATCTCTTCTCCCGGCAGCATCACGAGTTTGTACATGTCATCGATCAGAGCATTGATATCTTTCTGATTGATCTCATCATCCACATTGTGTCTGACTTTGATCCCGCGGTGCTGCAAGCTCTTGATGTGTTGTCCGGCAATACCGACATTCACGATCTTGATGTCTACGCCTGATTTATTCTCAGCGTCTTCTACGGCAGCCTTGATCGACTGAACCGTTTTATCGATATTCGATACCACTCCCCTCGAAACGCCAATGGATTCGGATTTCCCCATGCCGAGGATCTCCAATTTACCATGCTCATTTTTACGACCGACAATAGCAACGATCTTGGTCGTTCCTATATCCAAGCCTACAACGATATCTGACGTATTGCCTTCCATTATTCGATATATCTTTTCGTACAGACCACCTGGTTCTTGTACTTAAGGTTAATTTCGGAGTATTCGTTCCATCCGGTTTTACTGAGTCCTTTTTGGTAAAAGAGCATCAGTTTTTCAAATTTGCTTTCCAGATTTTCCACTCCTCCGAATACAATTTTATGATTTCCTACCTTTGGTACGAGTTCGATATCAGACACTTTATTAACATAGATTTGTTCAATTTGAGCCTTCCAGAACTCCGATTGGTCAATGTAATTTGCAATCCGGTAGATGTCGTCCAACAACGTTTTTTCGGCTATGGAATCCGGCAACTCCCGGTAATTTAACTGATATCTTTTATTATAGGGTTCATTCAGATAACCGCTTGCCACTGTTAGTCTCGACGTATACTTGGGTGAACACAACATCAGGTTTCCGAACTCATCGATGTAATAACTATCCGTTTCACTGAAAACCCTGAGAATAGGGCGTCTTTGCTTGACTTTGATCTTTAACTTTCCGTCGATGGTCTTATACACCTGCACATCCTTGATCGAAGAATTGTTTCCGAGTTTTTCTTCCAGGTAGTTCACATCGAACCGGCTCAGCAACAGCACACCTGTGTCGGCCTTCCCCAATACTTGCCGGAGAATATCCTGTTCATCCACAAAGCGGTTTTCCGTTTCATAATCAATATCCACTTCCGGGGTTGTAAATGTTTGCATGGTATGCTTTTTATTCACAAATCCCAGGGCGGCAATAACTCCGGCTATCAGGATGATCCACGTTGCTATTTGCAAAAACTTACGCATGTTCCGACAACAGGTTTTTAATCGGTTGAATGAGTGTATCAATATCGCCCGCCCCGACTGTTAACAGCACTTCCAGGTGTTTATCCCTAAGGCAACCGATCAGTTCTCCTTTGCCCAGTACCACCTTCTCGGGAATGGTGACCATAGCCGCTATCATTTCCGAATTCACTCCCGGGATGGGCAATTCACGAGCAGGGTAAATGTCGAGCAGAATCAGCTCATCAAGCAAGGACAAGCTTTCGGCAAAACCAATTGCGAAATCACGGGTTCTGGAATACAAATGGGGCTGAAAAACACCGATAATTTTCTTATTCGGATACAACTCCCGAACGGACCGGATACACATGTTCAACTCGGACGGATGATGTGCATAATCATCGATATACACCAGATCGGGGGTTTTGATGTGGTACTCAAAACGTCGCTTTACACCACGATAACTTTTCAATGCCGCTTTGATGGCGTTTTCATCCAAACCCAACGCTTTAGCGATGGCAAAAGCACCCATGGCGTTCTCTACGTTGTGTATTCCGGGCAGGCCGATTTCCACATCCTTAACCGATGAATTATTACTCTGTACATCAGCAACATAAGCACCACCGGCGACCTGCAAATGCATGGCATGTGTGTCTGCCTGATCGGTAAGCGAATAGGTCTTGTAATAAATATCCTGACGGTTATTCAATGTATCCGCGTATTGCGCCTTGGTAATCAATGTTCCTCCCGGTTTGATCTTCCCTACAAAATCCCGATAGGCCTTTTGCATGTGGTCGCTATCGCCGTAGATATCAAGATGATCGGCATCGAGGGAGGTAACCAGGGCTATGTCGGGCGACAAGGTTAAGAATGACCGATCGTATTCGTCGGCTTCCACCACTATGGTATCGGCCTGATCATTCAGCAGCAGGTTGGAATTGAAATTGACACTGATTCCACCCAGAAAAGCGAGGCAATTGACACCACATTCGTTGAGGATATGAGCAACCATCGAAGAGGTCGTTGTTTTACCGTGAGTTCCGGCAACGGCAATGGTAAAATAATTTTGTGTGATGAGTCCGAGAACCTCCGAACGTTTGTACAGGTTGATTCCCCGTTCCTGAAAGAAAAGAAATTCCTGATTGTCTTTCGGAATGGCGGGCGTATAACACACCAACCAATTATCGGTAGCGGATTCAAAAAGCTGCTCCAGCAGCTCAACTTTTTCCTCGTAATGAATTTCAATACCTTCCTGCTCGAGTTGCCGGGTCAGTTCCGTACTGGTTTTATCGTATCCGTAAACCTTTACACCCTGTGCCCGGTAATATCGGGCCAGGGCACTCATACCGATGCCTCCGATTCCCAGGAAGTAGATGCTATTTAGGTTTTTCGGGGTCATTTGCTTTTTGCCAGTTTAACGACTTCATCGGCGATGATGGAAGCCGAATCGGTATAGGCCAGTTTGGCTACATTTTTCGAAATTTGTTGTTGTTCATCCTCATTCTTAACCAGTTCGATGAGGGTATCCACCAAATGTTCTTTCGCTTCGGCATCTTTAACCAATTTGGCGGCATGGTTATTTACCAACGCCATGGCATTTTTCGTTTGATGATCTTCAGCGGCACTCGGAAGCGGTACAAAGATGGTGGGTTTGGCAGCAATGCTTAACTCCGAAACCGACATCGCGCCGGCTCTTGATACAACCACATCGGCTACGGCATAAGCATAATCCATTTTGGTGATAAAAGGCATGGTTTTGATTCCCTGACCGGCATAAGGAGCTACTGCTTTCTGGGCTTCATCCACATACAATTTCCCGGTCTGCCACACCAGCTGAATGTTATTGCCGGCGATCTTGGAAATGCCTGCATCGATGCTTTGGTTGATGGTCCGGGCTCCTAAACTTCCACCCACAACCAGCACGGTCTTTTTGCCTTCATCCAATCCAAAATGCTCCATTCCCCTAACCCGTTTGGCTTCCAGGTTTTTAATGTCCTGACGAACCGGATTTCCGGTGAGCAGGATTTTCTCTTTCGGGAAAAACTGATCCATACCATCATAGGCCACACAAATCTTTTGAACCTTTTGAGCTAACAATTTATTGGTGATTCCCGGGTAGGAATTCTGCTCCTGAATCAATGCGGGCACCCCTTTTTTAGTAGCTGCTTTCAGAAGGGGTCCACTGGCGTAACCACCAACACCGACAACCACATCGGGTTTAAATTCCCTGATAATCTTTTTAGCTTTGGAAAGGCTGGCCAGGAGTTTAAACGGGAATTTCAGATTTTGAAGGGTTAGCCTGCGTTGCAATCCCATAATCGGCAACCCGATGATCTCATAGCCTGCGGCGGGAACTTTTTCCATTTCCATTTTTCCGAGGGCCCCAACAAACAGTATTTTAGTATCGGGATATTTTTCTTTAATGGCATTGGCGATGGCGATGGCCGGAAAGATATGTCCTCCCGTTCCTCCTCCGCTGATGATGACTTTAAGCTGCGACATTGACGTTCTTGGTTGATGAATCGACTTCTTTTTTACTGACACTTAACAGGATTCCAATGGCCAGGCAGGTAAACCAGATGGATGTTCCACCCATACTTACCAGGGGCAGGGGCTGACCGGTAACCGGAAACAGATTGACGGCTACAGCCATGTTGATCATCGCCTGGAAGACCAGGCTGAATGAGAGTCCGATAGCCAGGAACGTTCCGAAAGATCGTTCTGCTTTTTGGGCAATTTTTATTCCGCGATAAAACAAAATAAGGTAAAGGACGATGACCAGTACCCCTCCGAGCAGGCCATACTCTTCGATGATGATGGCGTAGATGAAATCCGAGTACGGATGCGGCAGGAAATTCCGTTGCGTACTGCCTCCCGGCCCCTTCCCGATCGGCAGGCTTCCTTTTTTGCAGGTTGCTATGGCAATTTTTGCCTGATCAGCCTGATAATTACTGTCGCTATCACCGCCTTGCGTAAAGGTTTCGATCCGGGTTCTCCAGGTATCAACCCGTGGTAGTAAGCCGGGAACAGAAGCCGACAAGAGGATCAATATCAAAAAACTGACGACTCCGATACCAATAAGAGAAAAAATATGTTTCAGGCTCACCCTTCCTATATACAAAAGGATCAGGCTTGTGGTAAACAGCATGGCAGCTGTTGAAAAGTTAGCAGGTAAAATCAACCCACAAACCAGAAGCACCGGAAGCATGATCGGCACAAAAGCGGACTTGAAATCTTTGATGTTATCTTGTTTTTTATAGAGCAGCCGGGCCAGGTACATGATCAGTGCCAACTTGGCCAAATCGGACGTCTGGAAGGTTTGATTGATGACCGGGATTACCAACCACCGGCTAGCATCATTGATGTTAGCTCCCGTAATCAGGGTGAGCAGCAACAAGGGCACCGAGAGTAAAATGGCTATCTGGGAAATTCTCGAATAGTATTTGTAGTTCAGGTTGTGGGCCAATATCATCAAGCCAAAACCCACTACCAGAATGATGACATGTTTGAACAGGTAGTACAGGGTGTCACCATCTTTGTATTTATAAGCCAGGGTAACGATAGAACTATAAACAGCCAGAATAGACAGAATGGCCAGCAGTAAAACCACCAGCCACACCACCTTATCTCCTTTTATATACTTATCGATCCAGGTCATTCATTATATCATAACCAATTCTATAATTTCTTTCACCTTAGGCTTGTCCACATTGGTGATGCAGAAAACATGGTCGTTTAGTTCTGCACTGAAAATGGCAAAACGAACAGCTTCATCCAGATCAGCAGCAACCATTGAAAAAACACGAAATCCACTCAGCCTGGTTAGCGACGAATGGAGTTGTTCACTAATAACAATTATTTGATTGATGTGTTTTCCATCAATGATCGGATTGGCATCCAGAAGGTGTTGAACCTGATCTTCATCGATAATAACAGCACACTTATTATCGGCTGAAAATGCCACCAGATCCGGAATTCCGGCATAGTAGAAATGTTGATCTTTTATGGTAATAACCGGTTCCATCTTACAGGGCTCTTACCGCCTTTTTGAACTGATGTCCTCTGTCTTCGTAATTATCAAACAGATCGAAGCTAGCGCAGGCCGGAGACAACAATACCGTATCGCCTTTTCGGCTTAAACTGTAGGCCATGTTCACAGCATCCTGAGCACTGGTAGTATCTACGATGGTTTCGATAACACCCTCAAATGCTTCGTGAATCTTGGCATTATCTTTACCCAGGCAAACAATGGCTTTCACTTTGTCTTTCACCAACTCTTTCAACATTTCATAATCGTTGCCTTTGTCAACCCCTCCTACGATCCACACTACGGGTGCCTCGAAACTTTCGAGTGCATACCAGGTGGAGTTCACGTTGGTGGCTTTGGAGTCGTTCACGAATGTAATTCCGTGTACTTTACCCACCTCTTCCAGACGGTGTTCCACATTTTGAAAATCAGACAGGCTCTCTCTGATCACTTCTTTATTAAGTTCTAAAACCTTTCCGGCGATTCCGGCAGCCATCGAATTGTACAAGTTGTGCTTTCCTTGCAATGCTAATTCATGAATTGTCATTTTAAATAATTTATTATTAGTGTTTATAATTAAATTTTCTTCTTCTATGTATGCTCCATCAGAGCATGGTTCTTTAATACTGAATGGGTGTTTCATCGCCTTCCACATCTTTTCGGACAAAACTTTATCCACCACTTCATCATCTTTGCAGTAGATCACATGGCAGCTTTCATCCTGATTCTGCATGATCCTAAATTTGGAGAGCGCATACTTCTCAAAATCATAATCATACCTGTCCAGATGATCCGGTGTGATGTTCAACAAAATGGCGATGTCCACTTTAAAATCGAACATCCCGTCGAGTTGAAAACTACTCAGCTCCAGCACGTAGATCTCTTTATCGTTCTCTGCCACCTGCTTGGCCAAACTTTCTCCCACATTACCTGCCAGTCCCACATCCAATCCGGCTTTGGAGAGCATGTGATAACACAAATAGGTCGTAGTTGTTTTACCGTTACTTCCCGTGATCCCGACAAATCGGGCTTTGGTGTACCTGCCTGCAAACTCGATCTCGGAGACCACCGGAATTCCAAGCTCTCTGAGTTTCAGAATCAATGGCACCTGATCCGGAATCCCCGGACTCTTCACCACTTCATCGGCATTCAGGATCAAATCTTCCGTGTGCTTCCCTTCTTCCCATTCCACATCAATATGTTTAAGAACCTCTTTATAGTTGTCTTTGATCAGCCCGCGGTCTGATACAAACACATCAAATCCTTTTTTCTTAGCCAGAATAGCTGCGCCAACTCCACTCTCCCCAGCGCCTAAAATGACCAACCGTTTTCCCATGTTACCTCAGTTTCAGGGTTACGAATGTGAGCAGTGCCAACATGATCCCGACGATCCAAAAGCGGGATACGATCTTAGCTTCGTGCATATTCTTCTTCTGAAAATGATGGTGCAGCGGTGCCATCAAAAACACCCTTTTCCCTTCTCCGTATTTCTTTTTCGTGTACTTGAAATAACCCACCTGAAGCATGACCGACAGGTTTTCGATCAGGAAAATGCCACACAACAACGGGATCAACAATTCTTTTCTAACTGCCAGCGAGAACACTGCAATGATTCCTCCCAAGGCAAGGCTTCCGGTATCACCCATAAACACCTGCGCCGGGTAAGAGTTATACCACAGGAACCCGATACAGGCACCCACAAAGGCTGCAATGTAAACCACCAGTTCTCCCGAATTCGGGATGTACATGATGTTCAGGTAATCGGCAAAGACCGTGTTCCCCGATACATAAGCAAAAACGGCCAGCGTTACCCCGATGATGGCTGAAGTTCCGGTTGCCAGCCCATCCAATCCGTCGGTCATGTTCGCCCCGTTCGATACGGCTGTAATGATGATGATCACGATGATGATGAACACAATGCCTCCCGCAATAGGAGCTGCGTCGCCCAACCAGTTGGTCATCCAGGCATAGTTAAACTCGTTGTTCTTCACAAAAGGGATGGTCGTAACAGTCGATTTCACTTCCTCCCAGGTGTAGTTCTGCACCGATTCCTTTACCTCATCATTTTGCAGTTCAATGCTGATGTGGGTCGGAGCGTCATCATTAAATGCTTTCTGCTTAACCACCACGTCCTGATTGAAATACAGGATGGATCCAACCACCACTCCAACAGCCACCTGACCCATTACCTTAAATCGTCCGGCCAGGCCTTCCTTATTCTTTTTGAATACCTTGATGTAATCGTCGATGAACCCGATGAAGCCCAGCATGATGGTGGAGATGATCATCAGGATGATGTAGATGTTATCCAATTGAGCGAACAGTAAAGTCGGAATCAAAATAGCCGCCAGAATGATCAGTCCACCCATGGTTGGTGTTCCTTGTTTCTCGATCTGACCTTGTAAGCCCAGGTCGCGGATGATCTCTCCCACTTGCAGGAGTTGTAACCGCTGAATAATCCGTTTACCGATCACCATGGAAATGATGAGTGAAGCGATGAGGGCGAATGCAGCCCGGAAGGTAATGTATTCGAAAACCCCCGCTCCGGGAAAGTCTAATTCGTTCAGGTATGTAAATAAGTAATACAGCATTAATTCTTCAGTATTTCAAATGTTTCTTTCAATATTTTCAGGTCGTCGAAAGGGAAGCGTTCCCCTTTGATCTCCTGGTATTTTTCATGTCCTTTTCCGGCGATCAGGATCACATCTCCGCTGTTCGCCAGGGAACAGGCTGTCCGGATCGCTTCTTCCCGGTTAGTGATGGCCAGCACTTTTTTGAAGTGAACACCATCAACCCCCTGCCGCATATCCTTGATGATCTCATCCGGATCTTCAGACCTTGGATTGTCGGAAGTCAGGATGATCTTATCACTCATTTCGCAGGCAATTCGGGCCATGATCGGACGTTTCTCTTTATCGCGATCGCCCCCGCAACCAACCAACGTGATCAACTGCTCATTTCCGGTCCGGATATCGTTGATGGTCTTTAATACATTTTTCAGTGCATCCGGGGTATGGGCGTAATCAACGATACCTGCCACATTGTTATCTGATTTCACATACTGGAACCGGCCGTCAACTGAGGTCAGCTGACTCATCGCCGTGAGCACGGTCAGTTTTTCCTGACCGAGAAGGATAGCGGTGGAATAAATAGCAAGTAAATTATAGGCGTTGAACTTACCGATCAGCTTTGTCCACACTTCGTTGCCATCCATATTGAGCAGCATCCCGGAAAAATCATTCTCCACCACCTTACAGGTATAGTCGGCCATGCTCTTTAAGGCATAAGTATGTTTCTCCGCTTTGGTATTCTGAAGCATCACTTCACCGTTCTTATCATCTTTGTTCACCAGGGCAAAAGCATGTTCACTGAGATCGTCGAAGAATTTCTTTTTGGCCTTGAGGTATTCCTCGAAGGTCTTATGGTAATCGAGGTGATCGTGGGTGATGTTCGTAAATACAGCACCTGCAAAATCAACTCCGGCAATGCGGTATTGGTGAATGGCATGAGAGCTTACTTCCATGAAACAGTACTCACAGCCTTCTGCAACCATGTACCGCAAGAGTGCATTCAGCTGAACAGCATCAGGCGTGGTATGAGTCGAAGCGATCTCTTCCGCACCGATCTTATTAACTACAGTTGAAAGCAATCCGGCTTTATAGCCAAGCTTGGTGTAAAGGTCGTGTAACAAGGTTGCCGTGGTTGTTTTACCATTGGTTCCGGTAACACCAACCAGTCTGATCTCTCCCGAAGGATTATCAAAGTAGTTAGAGGCAATAGTCCCCAGCGCAGCGGCACTGTTTTTCACCCGAACATAGGTAACGCCTTCTTTCAGGCTTTCCGGGAATTGCTCACAAACAACGGCAATAGCTCCGTCGCCGATCGCTTTTTCGATGAACTGATGCCCGTCCACCTGCGTACCGGAAACCGCTACGAACAAGCTGAACTTTTCAATCTTTCTGGAATCGAAGGTGATCTTTTCGATCGCCATTTGCGTGCTGCCGATCACTTCTTCGATACCTGCTTTATACAATATGTCCTTTAACAATTTCATGATGCAAGCTCCAGTTCTATTTTTTTGCCTTTTTCAATTTTTTCTCCGGGTGAAATGGATTGGCTTTTTACCACACCACTTCCTTTAAAATCGACCCGCAATCCCTGATTCTCCAGAATATACAGCGCATCCTTGATGCTCATGCCGATTACATCCGGCACATAGATCGGTGCAATCTTCTTGTTGTACACTTTCACCGATTGATCGCCGGTAGAAACTTTAGCCCATTTCGGACTCGCCGATTCCAATTCGGTTTTGATGTTCAGTTTGGAATAGATGGTCTTGTGATCGGCGTAATAACCATCTTTGGCAAAAGGAATTCGGGAAACAGCGAGATTTTCTTTATCATCGATCTCCTGATGGATCTGGATGCTGCTGGCATATACTTTATCGGCTACTTCCTTAAAAATCGGACCTGCCACCAGGTTTCCGTAATACACGTTTTGTGATGGCGCATTCACCACCACAATGCAGGAGTATTTCGGATTGTCTGCCGGAAAATATCCTACAAATGAAGCCTGATAACTTACTTTCGACTCATACTTATACCCATACTTCTCGTTGGCGATCTGAGCCGTACCGGTTTTTCCGGCAATCTTATACACGGAATTCTTCAGATTCTTGGCTGTACCGTTTTCCACCACGCCTTCGAGCATTTCTTTCGCCATGGCAATGGTCTTTTTGGAACAGATCGAACTGTTGATCACTTCGGTGTCCAGTTCCTTCACCAGCTTACCACGCTTACGAACCTCCTTCACAAACTTGGGCTTCACCATTTTACCATTGTTGGCCACCGCATTGTAGAAGGTCAGAATTTGAAGCGGTGTCATTTGCACTTCATAGCCGATCGACATCCATGGCATGGTAATCCCCGACCACGAATCATCATCGGTACTCTTGATGAATGGTGTTCCTTCTCCGGCAATTTCAACTCCGATCTTTTTATTGAGGCTCATCCGGTAGAGTCTATCCACAAAATCCTGCGGCTTTTCAGCATAAACCCGATTGATCTCTTTGGAAATCGCCACATTCGATGACTTTACAAACGATTCTTTGATGGAAATCACACCATATCCTCCCTTGTGAGAATCCCGCATGGTTGCATCATAGAATTTGGTCGTGCCGTCTTCCGTATCAACCATATCATCCAGATTGAGATAACCGTCTTCAAAAGCAGCCATTAAAGAGGCCAGCTTGAATACAGAACCCGGTTCAGTACTTTCACCGATGGCGTAATTGTAACTTTCGTAATAGCTGCCGTCTTTACCGCGTTGCAGGTTGGCAATGGCTTTCACCTCTCCGGTAGGCACCTCCATGAGTACCACACAACCGTGATCAGCCTGATGAGATGATAATTGAGTTAAAAGAGCGTTTTCAGCCACATCCTGAATGTTTACATCAATGGTGGTATAGATGTCGCTCCCATCTTCCGGTTCTTTTCCGTTTTCTTCCTCGATCGGCATCCAAACGCCACCGGCGATCTTCTGCATCATCATGGAACCCTTTACGCCGCTCAGCTCTTTCGTATAGGCTCCTTCCAACCCTACAGGTTTGATGCCTTCGCGTTCGTAACCGATGGTTCTGGCAGCCAGGATTTTAAATGGACGTTCCCGCTTATTCTGCTGAACGGTAATCAACCCACCTTTGTACTGCCCTTTATTGAAGATCGGGAAAGTTTTCAGCGTCTTCAGATCGGTGTACTTCACATTGTGCTTGATCAGGTGATAGCGTTCTCCTTTCTTACGGGCCGTTTTCAGATCGATCAGGTATTCCTGCTGAGTGCGATCCTTGAAGAGTTGGGACAGCTTAAAGGCCAATGAATCAACATGATCAATAAAGAATTGATCACTGATCGCTTCGGCATTCGGATCGAAACGCACCTCGTATTTCGGGATGGAAGTAGCCAGCAAACTGCCGTCGGACGCATAGATATTCCCACGAACTGCTTCGATTTCACGAAACTTACGGGTCAGCTGCTTCTGCTTATCCACCCATTCATCACCCTGAAAGAAAATAATGTTCACGGTCTGCCCGAAAATGATCAAAGCAAACAAGGTGATCATCCCGTAGATCAGGTAAATCCTGGAGAAGATGGTATTTTTGCTTCCTTTCATCAGTTGCTTACTGCTATTTTTTTCATTTCATCGGGTGTTACCACGATTTTGGTTGGCGGCACCGTCGACTCCTTTATTCCGTATGGTTCGGTAGCCTGTGCTACCTGCGATTGTTTACTGTTGTAATTCAGGTCGGATTTGATGGTGATGTACTCCGAGCGCAGGGCTTTCAGTTCATCATTCACCTTCTGTAATTCACGAACGGTACGTTGTGCGTAATAGCCGTTGGCGATGTATAGAATTCCGAGAAAAGTGAGGAAAAATATGAAGGGTAGTTGTTTGACTACATTGTCGCTCGACAAGAAGTTTCCGGAAAATACGGAGGCAAGGGATCGGGAAACCTTGCTCGGCTCCTTTGATTCTTTTGCCTTTTTTTCTTCTTTTAATGTATTCAACTCTCGTTGCTTGTTACTGGTTATTGGTTTTGGTTTTTGCTTGCCTCATGTAATTACTGACAACCATGAACTATCAACCAAACACTACTTTTCATAATTTTTCGGCTACCCGAAGTTTTGCACTTCTGGCCCTGTTGTTTTTATTTAATTCTTCCGATGTCGGAAGTATTGGTTTTCTGTTTATTGCTTTGAACTTCACCTGAGGATTTCCGTAAAAATCCTTTTCCAATTCCCCCTCAAACTTTCCTTTCCGGATGAAGTTCTTCACCAGTCTGTCTTCGAGCGAATGGTAAGTAATGACCGACAAGCGCCCGCCGGGTTTTAACACCTCGTATGCTTGCTCGAGCATCTCCTTCAATGCCGCCATCTCATCATTCACTTCGATCCGTAAAGCCTGAAACACCTGAGCCAGGTACTTGTTCTTCAGTTTTTCCGGCACACAAACCTCGATGACTTCGATCAGTTCCTGCGTGGTCGTGATTCTTCCCATGCCTCTTCGCCCCATGATCTCATGCACCAGCTTCCCGGCATTCTTCACTTCACCATATTCCCTGAAAATCCGGATCAGATCCTGCTCCTCGTAGTCGTTCACCACATGTTCCGCGGTTAAGTCGGCCGTTTGATTCATCCGCATATCAAGCGGACCATCAAAACGGATCGAGAAGCCACGCCCGCCCTCATCGAACTGATGCGAGGAGACTCCCAGATCGGCCAGGACTCCATCTACGGGTATCGCCCGGTAGAATTTCAGGTAGTTTTTCAAATAACGATAGTTCTGCTGCACCAACTGGAAGCGCTGATCGTTCAGAGCATTCGCTTCGGCATCGCGATCCTGATCGAAAGCAAACAGCTTCCCGTTGTCATTCAGTCTTTTCAAAATCTCTTTGGAATGGCCACCGCCCCCAAAGGTTACATCCACACACACTTCGTCCCCGCTAATATTCAATCCGTCAACAGATTCTTTTAGTAAAACCGGATCATGATACATCTTCTTCATCCTGGTTTTTTGAACCACCCATCACTTCTTCGGCCAGGTTCGCAAATTCATCCGGCTCATCTGTCAATAATCCGTTGTAAGTTTCTTTGTCCCAGACCTCAATGCGATTGCCGTAAGCAAATAACACCACTTCCTTTTCCACTCCGGCATACTCAAGCATGCGTTTCGGAAACAGTAAACGACCCGTGCCGTCCAGCGCCATTTCGGTCGCACCACGATAGAAATAGCGAATAAATTCACGATTCTTCTTCACATACTGATTCAGCTTATTCACTTCCTCACTGATGTATTTCCAGTCGTTCTTGGGATAAAGCACCAAACATTTCTCAAAGCCACGGTTCATAACGAACTTTTCCTCGGAAGCTGCATCGAGCTGTTTCCGAAGACCCGAAGGAAGCATTAACCTCCCTTTGACATCCAGTTTACATTCGTATTCTCCGATAAAATTTGTCACTACAAACTGCTAATTATCAATTATTTACGATGCGCCAAGACGCACCAATGGCTTGATTTAAAGGGTAAAGATAGCTCAATTTTTCCCACTTTCTACCACTTTCTACCACTTTGTTGATAACTTTTAACGGTATTCGCCTGAAAATGTTGCACATGAAGCGGAAATACGATCGTTGAACGGGTGGGAGAAAAAGAACATACGATGTGTTTTGAAGTCGACTTCTTCCCCGAAAGATTTTACAATTTTTGATTTTTTGTTCTCGGCACATCACCTTGTGACACGCGAACTGACAAAATCAAAAATCCCTCAACCTGGCAGCTCCATTGAGTTGATTTTATTGTGTAGTTTTGGGGGATGAGTTAGCATAGGTATAGCACAATTGGCTATCCTTCGATGAACTCAGGATGACAATTATTAGTTAATTGAGCAAGAAGATGCCTCCGCGTTGGTCGGCATGACAAGAAAAGATGATAATCAAGACAGCCGAATTCGTAATGAGCAACACCAAACCCGAGCTATGTCCGGCACCGGATAAGCCCGAGTATGCATTTATCGGTCGCTCGAACGTGGGTAAATCCTCGCTGATCAATTACATCACCGACCATAAGAAACTGGCCAAAACATCCGGAAAACCGGGGAAGACACAGCTCATTAACCACTTCATCATCAACGACGAATGGTACCTGGTGGATTTACCCGGATACGGTTATGCGCAGACGTCCAAATCGAACCGGTTGAAATGGGAAGCCTTCATTTCCGATTACATCCTGCACCGGGAAAACCTGACGAACCTGTTCGTGCTCATCGACAGCCGTTTACCGGCTCAGAAAATTGACCTGGATTTTATGGAATGGCTGGGCGAGAAGGGCATTCCGTTTTCGATGGTCTTTACCAAGACCGACAAGCTGACCAGTTCCAAGTTGAACAAGAATTTGCTGGCCTACAAAAAAGAGATGCTGAAAGTGTGGGAAGAGATCCCGAAGACCTTTACGACTTCCGCTGCCGGTAAAGCCGGAAAAGAAGACATTTTGGGGTATATTGAGAAGATCAATGCAGTGTTCAAACCCTAATCTTACTCCTTAACCAACCGTTGCGTCGAAAACTCCCCGGAAGCAGTAGTCAGCTGCACGAGGTAGAGTCCGTTGGGCTGATCGCTCAGGTCGAACTGGTTTCCGGAAGCGGATAACACCAGCCTGCCATTCGCATCATAAACAGCTATCGATAGTGCTTTTTCGAGGAGCTGATACTGACCATTTCCCGGATTCGGGTAGATCAACCCTTTGCGGCGAATGCTTACTTCTTCCACAGCCGTGGGGGCCGCTGTTACCGAAATATTAAACCCGATGGTCGTTACCGTATTCGGATCGGAAAGTGCGAAGATGTCGAAGGTCACTTCACAATTACCGATGATCCCATTGTGTGCCACAGAAATGATGATCTTGTTGTTGGTGGTATTGGTATCGGATAAGATGAAATCGGCGCTATCGAGATCATTGAGTACAGCATAAGCCGAATCGGGATCGGTCACGCCATAGCCCCAGCCGTTCGGGCATTCCAGTACCCCGCCGATGTGGCCGATCCAGCGCATGGGTAAAGGCTGTCCGGATAAATTATCGATCTGGATGAATTCGTGCAACATGCCGTAGGTCACATCTTTACTGATGTACTTGTAAGGCACGGAAACACTGAAGAGCTGCCCGAATGAAACCAGGCTTGAAGCTATCAGGAACAGGGTAATAAGTGATCGTTTCATGATACTAAAATAACGGATTTAGATTCCCCACCCTCTGTGAAAAGTAAAAAAGCTTGGAATCCTAAGCCACCTTCAGGCTGCTGATCTTGGATTTCTTGAACTTATCCTTTGCATAACGCAAGGTGATCTTATACTCCTTCTCATTACTCTCAGAAGGTAAATCGTACATCGCATCCAGCATAATGGCTTCACAGATGGAACGCAAACCACGGGCACCGAGTTTGTATTCTACAGCTTTCTCCACGATAAAATCGAATACGCCTTTATCGAAGCTCAGGTTGATGCCATCCATTTCGAACAGCTTGATGTATTGTTTGATGATGGAGTTTTTCGGTTCGGTCAGGATTCGTCTCAGGGCTTCTCCGTCCAGCGGGTCCAAATGCGACAGAACCGGCAAACGACCGATCAGTTCCGGGATCAACCCGAAAGCCTTCACATCCTGCGGAGAAATATATTGCAACAGGTTATTTTCATCTACTTCTTCTTTTTCAGCCGATTTGTAACCGATCACCTGAGTGCGTAACCGGTTCGCAATTTTACGCTGAATCCCGTCGAAAGCTCCTCCGCATACAAACAGGATGTTTTTGGTCTCTACGGTAATCAGTTTTTGTTCCGGGTGTTTTCGCCCACCCTGAGGCGGAACATTCACAGCAGAACCTTCGAGTAGTTTCAGTAAGGCTTGTTGAACACCCTCACCACTTACATCCCGGGTGATGGAAGCATTATCACTTTTACGGGCAATTTTATCGATCTCATCAATAAACACAATGCCTCTTTCGGCAGCTTCCACGTTGTAGTCGGCAGCTTGCAGCAAACGCGACAGGATGCTTTCCACATCTTCCCCCACATAACCGGCTTCGGTTAAAATGGTGGCATCGGCAATGCAGAAAGGAACGTGCAGAATACGGGCAATGGTTTTAGCCAATAAGGTTTTACCTGTTCCGGTTTCGCCCACCAGCAGAATGTTGGATTTCTCGATCTCCACTTCCTTGTCGGTTTCGTTCGACTGCATCAATCGTTTATAATGATTGTATACGGCAACGGAAAGGACTTTTTTAGCTTCATCCTGGCCGATCACGTACTCATCGAGGTGAGCTTTAATTTCTTTCGGCTTGAGCAGTTGAATCTGGTCGGACAGGGTTTTATTCGTTTTGCCGGAAATCTCTTCCTTCACAATGTTTTGTGCCTGAGAGATACAATGATTACAGATGTGACCGGTAACACCGGCAATCATCACATCGACTTCATTTTTGGTTCGTCCGCAAAAGGAACATTTTACTTGTTGGCTGTCCATGTGACAAAGGTAATAAAAAAGCGGCTTCGCCGACAAACAAAAAGAAACCCGCTGGTTTGCGGGTTTTTATTTATGCTGAAACTAATGTTTTACTTTTCACGATGTTCTCGATGAAGTTATCGAAGAGGTATCTCGAATCGTGCGGACCCGGAGATGCTTCCGGGTGATATTGCACGGAGAACACCTGCTTGTCTTTTAAACGAAGTCCAGCGAGGGTATCATCGTTCAGGTGTTTGTGGGTGATCACGATGTTCGCATTGCTTTCGGCAGAAGCCGTATCCACCACAAACCCGTGGTTTTGGGAGGTTACCTCACCTTTACCTGTTTCGAGGTTCATTACCGGATGGTTGCACCCGCGGTGACCGTTAAACATTTTGGAGGTGGTTAACCCTTGAGAGAGCGCCAGAATCTGGTGTCCGAGGCAGATACCGAATACCGGAAGGCCGGAATTCACGATTCGCTTCACGGTTTCGATCTGAGCCGGCATCACGGACGGGTCGCCGGGACCATTGGACAGCATGAAACCATTCGGATTCCAGGCCATCATTTCATCATAGGATGCATCCATCGGAAACACTTTCAGGTAGCACCCTCTTTCGGTCAGGCAGCGCAGAATATTCTTTTTTACACCGAGGTCGAGGACCGCTACACGGTGTTCAGCGTTTTCATCGCCTGCAAAGTAAGGTTCTTTCGCACATACTTTGGAGGAGAGTTCCAGGCCGGCCATGGAAGGCACCTGTGCCAGTTGTTTTTTCAGGTCGTCCACATCAAAGTTCTCGGAGGAAATGATGCAGTTCATGGCACCTTTATCGCGGATGTGGCGAACCAGCATGCGGGTATCCACATCGGAGATGGCCACGATGTTATGTTTTTCAAAATAGGCTTGCAGCGAGCCGCTGGCTCCGGCACGGGAGAACATATCGGAGAACTTCTTACAAACGAGTCCGGAAATTTTCACACTATCGGATTCGATCTCTTCATCGGCAACACCATAGTTTCCGATGTGTGAGGTGGTCATGGTGATGACCTGGCCGTAGTAGGAAGGATCCGTAAAGATCTCCTGATAGCCGGTCATACCCGTATTAAAACAAATTTCACCGGTGGTAGTTCCTTTCATTCCGGCTGCTTTGCCGTACATTACCGTTCCGTCTTCCAGGATTAAAATCGCTTTGTTTTCTTCGTTTGTCATTGTACTTTCTCTATAGTTAAACACACCCTGTCCCTTGGGGACACCCCTCTCATGAGGAGATTATAAGCATAAAAAAAGGATAAAGTAAAATTACTTTATCCTTTCCTATTTTTCTAAAAAAGTTATCAAAGGTTATTCCTCTTTTTTCTCTTCTTCTGAATCGTCTTCTTTGTTTGCTTCATTTTCCTCGGCAGCAGGAGCTTCTTCGGCTTTTGCTTCGGCCTCCGGAGCTGCTTCGGCTGCAGGAGCCTCTTCAACAACTTCAGCTTTAGTTTCAGCTTCCGTAGCCTCTACAGCAGTTTCAGGAGCTGCGGCAGCAGAAGCGGCAGTATCATCGGATTTCTTACCACCTCTTCTTCTTCTGGATGTTTTCTTTTTGGAGTCTTTCAACATATTTTCGTTGTAGTCTACCAATTCGATGAAGCACATTTGTGCGTTATCACCCAATCTGAAGCCGGTTTTAAGAATTCTGGTGTAGCCTCCAGGTCTGTCGCCTACTTTCGTAGAAACTTCTCTGAACAATTCAGTAACGGCATTTTTATCATTCAAATAACTGAATACTACTCTACGGGAGTGAGTAGAATCGGTTTTTGATTTTGTAATAAGTGGCTCGATATACTTCTGTAAAGCTTTCGCTTTGGCAACAGTAGTATTGATTCTTTTATGCTCGATAAGAGAACAAGCCATATTGGCCAACATGGCTTTTCTGTGAGAAGCCTGTCTACCTAAATGGTTAATTTTCTTTCCGTGTCTCATCTTTTTACTCCTTATCTAATTTGTAGGCTGCTACATTCATACCGAAAGTAAGGCCTTTGTTTTCAACTAGTTCATCTAATTCAGTTAATGACTTCTTACCGAAGTTTCTGAATTTCAACAAATCATTTTTATTAAACTGAACCAGGTCACCTAACGTATCTACGTCGGCAGCTTTCAGGCAGTTCAATGCTCTAACGGACAGGTCCATATCAACCAGTTTGGTTTTCAGCAACTGTCTCATGTGTAATGAATCCTCATCAAAGTCTTCCACTGCAGATTTCTCTTCAGTTTCGAGGGTGATTCTTTCATCAGAGAACAACATGAAGTGGTGGATCAAGATCTTAGCGGCTTCAGTTAAAGCATCTTTCGGATGGATGGAACCATCGGTTGTGATCTCGAAAACCAATTTTTCGTAATCTGTTTTTTGTCCTACCCGGTAGTTCTCGATGTTGTATTTCACATTTTTGATCGGGGTGTGGATCGAATCGATTGGAATAACACCTACGGCAGCATCTTTAGCTTTGTTCTCTTCAGAAGGAACATAACCTCTACCTTTTCCGATAGTCAATTCCATTTGTAATTTCACAGAGGTTTCCATGTTACAGATCACATGATCGATGTTCAGCACCTGAAAAGCAGATGTGAATTTACCGATATCACCGGCTGTTAATTTATCCTGGCCACCAACAGTTAAGATCAATGTTTCGCTGTCGGTTTCTTCGATTTGTTGTTTAAACCTTACTTGTTTCAGGTTTAATATGATTTGTGTAACATCCTCAACAACTCCTTTAATTGTAGAAAACTCGTGATCTACTCCTTCAATTTTTATAGAAGTGATAGCATAACCTTCAAGGGAGTTTAACAAAACTCTTCTTAAAGCGTTCCCAACTGTAATACCATATCCTGGTTCTAGCGGACGAAACTCAAAAGTACCGAAGTAATCATCAGAACTGATCATAATTACTTTATCCGGTTTTTGAAAATCTAATATTGCCATAGTTTGTTCTTTTTAAAATGATTATTTAGAGTAAAGCTCTACGATTAACTGTTCTTTGATATTCTCAGGAATCTGTTCTCTTTGAGGAGCTGCAATAAGCCTTCCGTACATTTGAGCATCGTTCCATTCCAACCAATCGAATTTCGATGGATTAGCCGCAAGGGATGCGGTAATGGACTCCAGTGATTTTGACTTCTCTCGAACACCGATGACATCGCCTTCTTTAACCTGATAAGAAGGAATGTTTACGATCTTACCGTTGATGGTGATGTGTCTGTGGCTAACCAATTGTCTGGCACCTCTTCTCGAAGGAGCAATACCTAAACGAAATACGATATTATCCAAACGAGACTCACACATTTGTAATAAGATCTCACCGGTAATACCTTTCTTTCTGGAAGCAGTTTTAAACAAGTTGGAAAACTGTCTTTCCAAAATACCGTAAGTGTACTTTGCTTTTTGTTTCTCAGCTAACTGAATAGCGTATTCAGATTGCTTTCCTCTCCTTTTCATGGGACCATGTTGCCCCGGAGGATAATTTTTCTTTTCAAGAACCTTATCAGGACCGAAGATTGGCTCTCTGAATTTTCTTGCGATTTTACTTTTGGGACCTCTGTACCTTGCCATTTTTTAAAAATTTAGTGAACGGGAAATTATGAATTAAGGTCAATGTATCCTTCGATAATTATACTCCCCTTCAGGTTTTACTTGATTTATTAAACTCTTCTTCTTTTCGGTGGACGACAACCATTGTGTGGTAATGGTGTAACATCTACGATTTCCGTAACGGTAATACCACTGTTGTGGATTGCTCTGATTGCGGATTCTCTTCCGTTACCAGGACCTTTTACAAAAACCTTAGCTTTACGTAAGCCGTTTTCAAAAGCTTCTTTTGCACAATCTTCAGCAGCTACCTGAGCAGCATAAGGTGTGTTTTTCTTAGAGCCTCTGAATCCCATTTTACCAGCAGACGACCAGGAGATCACCTGACCGTTGTTATTGGTTAAGCTGATAATAATGTTGTTAAAAGAAGCGTGAATGTGAGCTTCACCATAAGCTTCAACTTTTACATTCTTTTTCTTCTTAGCGTTCGATTTTGCCATTTTATAGACTTTTAGCTTCCGTACTTGATACGGAATAAACTTTATTTATTATTTAGTTGCTTTCTTTTTGTTTGCAACTGTCTTTTTTCTTCCTTTTCTGGTTCTGGAGTTGTTTTTGGTTCGTTGTCCTCTCAGTGGTAAGCCAGCTCTGTGTCTTACACCTCTGTAACACCCGATATCCATTAAACGTTTGATGTTCAATTGAACTTCAGAACGAAGAGCACCTTCTGTTTTGTAATTATCAGCGATGATCTTTCTGATCTTTGCCAATTCATCATCATTCCACTCCTGAACTTTCTTGTCTTCAGAAATACCAGCTTCGGCCAAAATGTTTTTAGCTGTAGAGCGTCCGATACCAAAAATGTAAGTTAATCCGATAACTCCTCTTTTTTGTTTTGGTAAATCTATACCTGCAATTCTTGCCATAATCAATTACTATATAATAAGACTATCCTTGTCTTTGTTTAAACTTTGGGTTCTTTTTGTTAATCACGTACAAACGACCTTTTCTTCTCACGATTTTGCAGTCTGCACTTCTCTTTTTTAATGATGCTCTTACTTTCATCTTTCTATAGTTTTTTCCTGTTCAGGAATTATTTATATCTAAATGTTATTCTCCCTTTGGTTAAATCGTAAGGAGACATTTCCAATCTTACTTTATCACCTGGCAAAATACGTATGTAGTGCATTCTCATTTTCCCTGAAATGTGGGCTGTAATGATGTGCCCGTTTTCCAGCTCAACCCGAAACATGGCGTTAGACAATGCTTCGATTATTGTTCCGTCTTGCTCTATAGACGCTTGTTTTGCCATTTATTCTTTATCCTTTTTTATTTCTTAACACTTCTTCGATCAGTTCGTGTGTTGATAAAACTTCTGCTTTTCCTTTCCGGATGGCCACATCGTGCTCAAAGTGAGCGGATGGTTTCCCATCGGTAGTTACAATGGTCCAGCCATCATCCAGTTGCTTCACGTTTTTGGTTCCCATGTTAATCATGGGTTCAATGGCGATGACCATTCCTTCTTTCAGTTGCGGTCCGCTTCCCCGTTTACCGTAATTCGGCACCTGAGGCTCTTCGTGCAATTCTCTTCCGAGACCGTGTCCGACCAGTTCGCGTACTACGCCATAACCATTGGCTTCGGCATGACTTTGAACGGCATACCCGATATCTCCCAACCGGTTTCCGGCTACAGCAGCATCGATGGCCCGTTGCAGGCATTCCTGAGTGACTCTCAAGAGTTTTTTAACTTCCTCTTTCACTTCACCAACCTGGAACGTATACGCCACATCACCATAGAATCCATTCATGAGCACGCCACAATCTACCGATACGATATCACCATTTACTAATGGTTTTTTGGTTGGCAGGCCGTGAACGACTGCTTCGTTTACGGAACATAACAATGTACTCGGGCAGCCGTAAAGGCCTTTAAACCCGGGTATCGCCTTATGATCCCGAATGAACTCTTCAGCCATCTGATCCAACTCCTGGGTAGTAACACCCGGTTCGATCCGTTTTGCAACTTCAGCTAAAGTTTTTCCAACAAGCAAAGAACTTTCTCTAATTAATTCAATCTCCTCATCCGTCTTATAGTAGATCTTACCCATCTCCTCAAACAAATTATCCGGCCATTCCCATTCCGGTACTGGATCTACCTTTGATCCTTCCGGACTTCATTAACCCGTCGTAGTGACGCATTAACAAGTGGCTTTCTATTTGTTGTAACGTATCCAGGATCACACCTACCATAATCAGCAACGATGTTCCTCCGTAGAAGTAAGCAAAAGCCTGATTCACGCCGGCTAAAAAGGCGAAAGCAGGTAGAATTGCCACAACGGCCAGGAACATAGAGCCCGGCAACGTAATTCTGGACATCACGTTATCTATAAACTCGGCTGTTTTCTTTCCTGGTTTGATTCCCGGAATGAAACCACCGTTTCTTTTCATTTCATCAGCCATCTGATTCGGGTTTACAGTTACTGCCGTATAGAAGTAAGTAAACGCAACGATCATCAGGAAGAATGTTAAGTTGTACGCAAAGCTGTACGGATTGCTGAAGGTTGTGATCACCCAGGATGATGCACCGCTTTCTCCGAAGCTGGCCAGAGTCATGGGCACGAACATGATCGCCTGAGCGAAGATGATCGGCATTACACCGGCTGCATTCACTTTTAACGGAATGTATTGTCTAACTCCTCCGTATTGTTTGTTTCCAACGATTCTTTTCGCATACTGAACCGGAATTCTACGTGTACCTTGCACCAGCAAAATCGCTACGATCGTTACCAGTAATAAGAAGGCGATCTCGATCAATAAAGCGATTGGTCCACCCACACCGCTCACACTCATTCTTGAACTGAATTCAAAAACAAATGAAGAAGGCAGTTTGGAGATGATCCCGATCATGATCAGTAAAGAGATTCCGTTTCCGATTCCTTTTTCGGTGATCCGCTCTCCGATCCACATCACGAAGATGGTACCGGTAGTAAGCAGCAACACGGTTGAGAACCACCATAGCGGTCCTGAGTCGAGTACCACACCCGGATTGTTCGTGATCTGGGAAGCGATGTAACCGGGAGCCTGGAAGCCGGTGATGGCGATAGTCAGTACCCTGGTGATCTGATTGATCTTTCTTCTTCCGCTTTCCCCTTCTTTTTGCAGACGTTGGAAATAAGGAATAGCCATTCCGAGCAATTGGATCACAATTGATGCGGAGATATAAGGCATAATCCCTAAAGCAAAAATAGATGCTCTTGAGAAAGCACCACCTGCAAAAATATTGATCAGCTCAAGTAATCCGCCGGAACCTTTGGTGGCATTAGCTGCTTCCAGTGCCGCAGAATCGACACCCGGAAGCACCACGAAGGAACCCAGCCGGTATACTAACAACAAACTAAGAGTCGTAATGATCCGAGCTCTCAGATCCTCAATACTCCAGATGTTCTTTATGGTTTGAAAAAGTTTCTTCATCTTTTAAATTAACCTTCGTTTGATTCAGCGTCTTCAGCTTTATCTTCAGCCGGTTTTTCTTCTTTTTTAGGAGTAGCTTTTGCTTTAGCGGCAGGTTTTTCTTCCTGGGCACCGATCACAGTGGCTTTACCACCTGCTTTTTCGATAGCAGCCAGGGCAGATTTAGAGAAAGCATCGACAGTAACGTCAACTTTGGCTTTCAATTCGCCGCGACCTAAAATTTTAACTAAGTCGTTTTTAGCAACCAATCCGTTCTCTACTAAAACTTCTTTGGTGATTGCTTTTACTTTTTTATTGTCAACTAACAATTGTAAAGTATCCAGGTTAACCCCTTTGAACTCTTTTCTGTTGATGTTTTTGAATCCAAATTTAGGAACACGACGTTGCAAAGGCATTTGACCACCTTCGAAACCAATCTTTTTAGAGTATCCTGATCTGGATTTAGCACCTTTATGCCCTCTTGTAGAGGTTCCGCCTCTACCTGATCCCTGACCACGACCTACTCGCTTACGCTGTTTTGTTGAACCTTCCGCAGGTTTTAAATTTGATAAGTTCATCTTATAATTAGTTTAAATATGCTTATTTAACTTCTTCTACTGTAACTAAGTGGTTCACTTTAGCGATCATCCCCAGGATTTGAGGAGTTGCTTCGTGTTCAACCACCTGATTCATTTTTCGGATCCCTAATGCTGTCATTGTTTTCTTTTGACGAGCCGGTTGTTTGATCGTACTTTTAATTTGTTTTACTCTAACTTTTCCCATTTCTGTCTAGGTTTATCCGTTAAATACTTTGTCTAAATCCACTCCTCTGTGATCAGCCACGGTGTAAGCATCTCTCAATTGAGACAGGGCATCCAAAGTTGCTTTAACAACATTATGAGGGTTTGAAGAACCTTTTGATTTTGCCAGTACGTCGGTAATTCCAACACTTTCAAAGACAGCACGCATCGCACCACCGGCGATTACTCCGGTACCGTGTGCAGCAGGTCTGATAAAAACACGAGCACCGCTGTATTTACCGGTTTGTTCGTGAGGCACAGTTCCGTTAATTACGGGAACTTTAATGCAGTTCTTTTTCGCTACATCAATTCCTTTGGTGATGGCTTCGGTTACTTCGTTTGCTTTACCTAATCCGTGCCCTACGATGCCGTTTTCATCTCCAACAACCACGATTGCTGAGAAACTGAAGTTTCTACCACCTTTGGTAACTTTAGTTACACGGTTAATAGCAACCAGTTTGTCTTTTAACTCAGCTTCAGTAGCTCTTACTCTTTGTGCAGTTAATTTTGCCATAATACAATTGTTATCAAATTAAAATTGAAGACCTCCTTCACGAGCTGCTTCTGCCAATGCTTTCACTCTTCCGTGGTATAAGTATCCACTTCTGTCGAATGCAACTTTCTCAATTCCGGCTTTCTTTGCTTTTTCAGCAATTGTTTTACCTACGATAGAAGCTACTTCGGATTTGGAACCTTTCGCTTTCACGTCTTTATTTACAGAAGAAGCGGCAACAAGGGTTGTACCTGTTTCATCGTTGATGATCTGAGCATAGATCTCTTTGTTGCTTCGGAATACAGTAAGACGCGGTTGTTCGTTCGTACCTTTAACGATCTTTCTGATTCTCCTTTTAATTCGGATTCTTCTTTCTCTTTTACTTAGTGCCATAATATCTCTATCTTATTATGATTTTTTATTTAGCGGCTGATTTACCGGCTTTTCTTCTAACTTGTTCGCCAACGAATCGGATACCTTTACCTTTATAAGGTTCTGGTTTTCTCAGTGAACGCAATTTAGCGGCAACGTGTCCGATCAATTGTTTGTCGTGAGATTCCAGCGTAATCACCGGGTTCTTACCTCTTTCGGATTCTGTTGTTACTTTCACTTCGTCTGGCAATTCAAACACGATATCGTGAGAGAAACCCAGTACCATTTCCAGTTTCTGACCCTGGTTAGAGGCTCTGTAACCCACACCAACCAATTCCTGTTTCACGGTATACCCTTTAGAAACACCTTCTACCATATTGTAGAACAATGATCTGTACAGACCGTGTTTTGCTTTATGGTCTTTTTGCTCCGAATTTCTAGCCACAGTCAACAGATTGTCTTCAACTTTGATGTTGATGGCGTTAGAATCAAAACCCTGAGTCAGTTCCCCTTTAGGGCCTTTCACAGTGATTTTCGTTTTTTCGATTTGTACATCGACTCCCTGAGGGATTTCTATCGGTGCGTTTCCAATTCTTGACATAACTCTTTACTTTTAATAAACGTAGCACAATACTTCTCCACCAACGTTTTCGTTTCTGGCTTCTTTATCGGTCATTACACCTTTAGAGGTAGATACTATTGCGATACCTAATCCGTTAATTACTCGAGGCATTTCTGCCGATGCGGAATATTTTCTTAATCCCGGTTTACTAACTCGTTCTAATTTGGTAATGGCCGACACTTTCGTTTTCGGGTGGTATTTCAAGGCGATTTTGATGTTACCCTGAACTTTATCCTCTTCGAATTTGTAGTTTAAGATGTAGCCTTTTTCGAACAAAATTTTGGTCATTTCCTTTTTGATGTTCGAAGAAGGTATATCAACCACTCGGTGACCTGCGTTTACCGCGTTTCTTAGTCTAGTTAAATAATCTGCTATTGGATCTGTCATGATTAATCCTTTTAAAATATTTTTCTTACCAACTTGCTTTAGTTATTCCTGGGATCAACCCTTCAGAAGCCATTTCTCTGAAAGTAACACGGGAAATTCCGAATTGTCTCATGTACCCTCTTGGTCTTCCGGTTAATTTACATCTGTTGTGTAATCTAACTTTAGAAGAGTTCTTAGGTAATTTTTGGAGCGCGTCCCAGTCACCGGCAGCTTTTAATGCAGCTCTTTTTTCTGCATACTGCGCAACCATTCTTTCTCTTTTGCGCTCTTTCGCTTTCATTGATTCTTTAGCCATATCGTTTATTTTTTCTTAAATGGTAAACCAAATTCAGTTAATAATGCCATCCCTTCTTCGTTGGTTTGAGCAGAAGTAACGATGGTAATGTCCATTCCGCTAACTTTCTTCACTTTATCGATATCGATCTCCGGGAAGATGATTTGTTCTTTGATACCCAGGGTATAGTTTCCGCTTCCGTCAAAACCTTTGGTTTCGATTCCTCTGAAGTCACGTGTACGTGGAAGAGCAACGGCTACCAAACGATCCAGGAATTCATACATTTTATCACCTCTTAATGTTACTCTGGCTCCAATAGGCATTCCTTTTCTTAACTTGAAGTTAGAGATATCCTTTTTGGAATAAGTTACATTGGCTTTCTGACCGGTAATGATGGTCATTTCCTCAACAGCTGATTCGATCAAACGTTTATCGGTAACTGCGTCACCCACACCTTGATTCAAACAAATTTTTTGAATCTTAGGTACTTGCATGATGGAAGAGTAGTTGAACTTCTCTTTTAATGCAGGAACGATCTCCTCTCTGTACTGTGTTTTTAATCTAGGTGTATAGCTCATGATATTACCTCCCCTGATTTAGCGTAACGTACTGACTTCCCATTGTCATCTTTCTTTCTGTAAACCCGTGTGGTCTTACCTGTTTTAGGGTCGATCACCATCAGGTTAGAGATGTGGATGGGAGCCTCTTCTTTAATGATACCTCCGTCTGGATTAGCGGCATTCGGTTTCGTGTGGCGTGACAATTGTTTGATGTCGCTGCCTTCAACGATAGCTCTCTGGCTTTCCGGGTAAACTTTTCTTACCACGCCCTGAGCTCCTTTCGATTCGCCTGCGATAACCATTACGGTATCTCCTTTTTTTATGTGTAGCTTAGCCATAACTAAATATTATCTATTGATTAAAGTACTTCGGGAGCCAATGAAACGATTTTCATGAATTCTTTTTCACGCAATTCTCTGGCAACAGGCCCGAAGATACGTGTACCTCTCATTTCTCCTGCATCATTTAAAATTACTGCGGCGTTGTCATCAAAACGGATGTAAGAACCATCAGGACGTCTGATCTCTTTTTTGGTTCTCACCACTACGGCTTTGTGAACTGCACCTTTTTTAACGTTACCGCTTGGCATCGCTTGTTTTACAGTAACTACTATCGTGTCGCCGATTGAAGCGTATCTCTTTTTGGATCCGCCCAACACTTTAATGCAGAGCACTTCTTTGGCTCCACTATTATCTGCGACTTTTAATCTTGACTCTTGTTGTATCATAATTACTTCGCTCTTTCAATGATTTCAACTAATCTCCAGCATTTGTTTTTGCTCATAGGTCTGGTTTCCATGATCTTCACTTTGTCACCAATGTTGCAATCATTTTTGTCGTCATGAGCCATGAACTTAGCTGTTGATTTAACAAATTTTCCGTAAATAGGGTGTTTTTTACGGCTTTCAACCGAAACAACAATAGACTTGTCCATTTTGTTGCTAACTACTAGCCCTATTCTTTCTTTTCTTAAATTTCTAGTTTCCATTTCAAGTATGTTATTTGGCTTGAAGTTCTCTTTTTCTTAATTCAGTACTTAGCCTGGCAACTGTTTTTCTTGCCTGTCTGATTTGCATCGGGTTCTCGATTGGAGAAACGGCATGGTTCAGTTTCAGCTTGGACAACAGTTCTTGTTGCTCTAATAATTTTTCAGTTAAATCGTCAACCGAAAGGTCTTTAATATCTACTTGTTTCATAGTTATTCCTATTTACCTTCGTAATCTCTTCTTACAATAAATTTAGTTTTCACCGGTAATTTTTGAGCGGCCAAACGCATTGCTTCCTGAGCAATATCCAACGGCACACCATCACATTCGAAAATGATCTTACCTGGTCTTACGGTAGCAACCCAAAGTTCTGGAGCTCCTTTACCTTTACCCATCCTTACCTCTGCAGGTTTCTTGGTTACCGGCTTATCCGGAAATACTCTGATCCACACTTGTCCTTCCCTTTTCATGTATCTGGTAACGGCGATCCTTGCAGCTTCAATCTGTCTGGCAGTCATCCAGCACTCTTCCATGGATTTGATGGCAAACGATCCAAATGCAATTTGATTTCCTCGTTGGGCGTTTCCTTTCATGCGCCCTTTTTGCATTTTTCTAAACTTCGTTCTTTTCGGTTGTAACATCGTTTCTTATTTTATGATCTTGTATTCTAAACTTATTTTCTTTTAGCGGGTCCTCTTCTTCTTCCTCCTTCAGGTGCAGCTCCACCTTTTGTTTTTCCGCCTTTTGATTGACCCACATTTGGAGACAGGTCTCGTTTACCGTAAACTTCTCCTTTGCAGATCCATACTTTCACACCGATTCTACCGTAGGTTGTGTGTGCTTCGCTCAATGCGTAGTCGATATCGGCTCTGAAGGTATGCAATGGGATTCTTCCTTCTTTATATCCTTCTGTTCTTGCCATCTCAGCGCCACCTAATCGTCCGGAAACCTGTACTTTGATTCCTTCGGCACCCATTCTCATGGTAGAGGCTACTGCCATTTTCGCAGCTCTACGGAAGGAGATTCTTCCTTCGATTTGTTTTGCCACGCTATCGGCAACCAGTTTGGCATCCAATTCCGGTCTTTTAATCTCGAAGATGTTGATCTGAACATCTTTCTTCGTGATCTTTTTTAACTCTTCTCTCAGTTTATCTACTTCCTGACCACCTTTACCGATGATGATACCTGGTCGTGAACTATTAATAGTTACGGTAATCAGTTTCAACGTTCTTTCGATGATAATTTTAGCAACACTGGCTTTGTGTAAACGAGCCATTAAGTATTTTCTAATCTTATAATCTTCAACGATCTTAGCTGAATAGTCGTTTCCACCATACCAGTTAGAATCCCATCCTTTGATGATTCCTAATCTGTTTGAAATTGGATTTACTTTTTGTCCCATATCTTAATTTATGCTATCTACGATTAATGTAACGTGGTTCGATCTCTTTCTGATTCTGTGAGCTCTACCCTGTGGTGCCGGCTGAATTCTTTTAAGCATTCTAGCACTGTCAACTTTAATTTCTTTAACTACTAAATTGTTATCTTCAGGTCGTTCACCTTCATTTTTGGCTTCCCAGTTAGCGATGGCTGATTTTAACAATTTCTCTAATCTGCGAGCAGCGTCTTGCGGGCTGAATTGTAAAATGCTCAATGCCTTGAACACGTCTTCACCTCTTACCATATCAGCTACTAATCTCATCTTTCTAGGAGAAGTCGGGCAATTGTTCAATTTAGCGAAGCTGATTGATTTATTCGCTTCTTTCGTTTGTTCTGCTCTATTTCTTTTTCTAGCACCCATGGTTAACTATTTTATTTTTTTCCTTTATCTTTTTTCCCGGCGTGGCCTCTGAAGTTTCTGGTTGGAGCGAACTCACCGAGTTTGTGTCCTACCATGTTCTCCGTTACGTAAACCGGAATAAATTTATTTCCATTATGAACAGCGATGGTTAATCCTACGAAATCAGGAGTAATCATGGATGCTCTTGACCAGGTTTTGATTACAGCTTTTTTACCGTTTTGTTGAGCATCGTCAACTCTAGCCTGAAGCTTGTAATGTACAAATGGTGGTTTTTTTAATGAACGACTCATATCTTATTTCTTTCTTCCTTCAATTATATACTTACTTGAATGTTTCTTTTTAGCTCTGGTTTTGTATCCTTTAGCTGGAATACCTTTTCTGGATCTTGGGTGACCTCCGGCATTTCTACCTTCACCACCACCCATCGGGTGATCCACAGGGTTCATCACAACACCTCTTACTCGAGGTCTTCTACCTAACCATCTGCTTCTACCGGCTTTACCAGAACGCTCCAGCATGTGCTCGGCATTTGATACCGAACCGATAGTAGCTTTACAGGTAGCCAGAATCAATCTTGTTTCGCCGGAAGGCAATTTTACCACAACGTATTTACCGTCTTTAGCGGTTAGTTGCGCATAAGAACCGGCACTACGAGCCATTTTAGCTCCTTGCTTTGGTCTTAACTCAATGTTGTGGATTACCGTACCGAGTGGAATATCGGATAAGAAAAGCGTGTTACCAACTTCCGGTTGTGCGTCTTTTCCTGAAAGGATCTCCTGACCAACCTGAAGGCCGTTAGGAGCCACGATGTATCTTTTATCCCCGTCTTTGTAGTAAACAAGGGCTACACGCGCCGTTCTTCCCGGATCGTATTCGATAGACTTAACGATACCCGGAATTCCGTCTTTATCTCTTTTGAAATCTACTGAACGAAGTTTCTGTTTGTGACCACCACCAATGTATCGCATGGTCATCTTTCCGTCGTTGTTTCTTCCTCCGGATTTTGATTTTCCTTTTACAAGGCTTTTCTCGGGCTTAGATGCGGTAATAGTGCCAAAATCACTAACAATCTTATGTCTTTGCCCCGGTGTGGTAGGCTTTAATTTTCTTACTGCCATTTTTGTTTATATCTTTAGAGGGTTGGAGCCCCCGTATAGTTAATATTCTGCTTGATTATATGTTGCTGTAAAAATCTATAACATCTCCATCTGCAACGGTTATAATTGCTTTTTTATACTTGTTTGTTTTGCCTTTGATCAATCCGGCTTTGGTAAATCTTGATCTGGATTTCCCGGCGTAATTAATGGTATTAACAGCTTCCACAGTAACACCATAAGTAGCCTCTACAGCCTTCTTAATCTGAATCTTGTTGGCAGCCTGATTCACAACAAAACCGTAACGATTTAACTTCTCGCTTTGGTCAGTCATCTTCTCAGACACAACTGGTTTTAGTATTACATCCATCACTTATTTACTTTAAAATTTTTTCAATTTTTTCAATCGATCCCTCTGCCAAAATAACACTAGAAGCGTTCATTAAATCATAAGTGTTTATTTCAGAAGCTGTTACAACTTTTGCCCCCTTCAAATTTCGGGACGACAAATATACATTTTTATTTGTATCTGACAGCACCAATAATGATTTTTTATCAGCAGCTCCTAAATTCTTCAGCATTTCCGTGTACTTCTTGGTTTGTGGAGCATCGAATGAAAAATCTTCCAACACCACGATAGCACCGTCTTTTGCTTTATAAGAAAGCGCAGACTTACGGGCCAGTTGTTTTTGTTTGGTGTTCAATTTAAACCCGTAATTTCTTGGTTTAGGACCGAACACACGACCTCCACCTTTAAACAAGGGGCTTTTCAAACTACCTGCTCTGGCAGTACCTGTACCTTTTTGTTTTTTGATCTTTCGGGTACTTGCAGAGATTTCGCCTTTTTCTTTGGCTTTATGCGTACCTTGCCTTTGGTTGGCCAAATACTGTTTCACATCCAGGTAGATCGCATGATCATTCGGCTCGATGCCGTAGATGGCCGTATCAAGGGTTACCTTCTTTTTGGTATCTTTTCCTTCTATGTTTTTTACAACTAATTCCATGTTTTGTTCCCCCTATTATTTTTCAATTAATACGTAAGAACCTTTTGCTCCAGGAATGGATCCTGTTACAACCAATAAATTCTTATCGGAATAAACTTTAACTACCTGCAGGTTTTGAACTTTAACCCGATCACCACCTGTTCTTCCGGCCATCTTCATTCCTTTCATAACTCGAGAAGGAGTAGAACCTGCACCTAAAGAACCCGGAGCTCTCAGTCTGTTGTGCTGACCGTGCGTAGCATCACCAACACCTCTAAAACCATGTCTTTTTACAACCCCTTGAAAACCTTTACCTTTTGAGGTACCGATCACATCGATCCAATCTCCTTCTTCGAAAAGCTCAACGGTAACAACATCACCGATGTTCTTTTCTTCTTCGAAATCTTGAAACTCAACTACTTTTCTTTTAGGGGTAGTTTTTGCTTTTTTAAAGTGACCCTGTAACGCTTTAGGAGTATTCTTATCTGATTTATCTCCAAAAGCTAATTGCACAGCGTCGTAACCATCGGTATCCACCTTTTTGACTTGTGTCACAACACAAGGACCAGCTTCGATAATCGTGCATGGTAAATTTTTACCCTCGGCACTGTAAACGCTAGTCATACCTATTTTTTTCCCAATCAATCCTGGCATTTTACTTTAGTTTTAAATTAATTTTTACTTTTTTAAAATGGTCTCAAGTGCATCACACTTTGATTTCCACATCAACACCACTTGGTAACTCAAGCTTCATCAACGCGTCTACAGTTTTGGAAGAAGAACCGTAGATATCGATTAATCTTTTGTAAGCAGACAATTGAAATTGCTCTCTTGATTTTTTGTTAACGTGTGGAGATCTTAATACTGTAAAGATTCTTTTATGCGTTGGTAATGGAATCGGACCACTTACTACTGCACCTGTTCCTTTAACAGTTTTCACGATTTTCTCGGCTGATCTGTCAACCAGGTTAAAATCGTAAGATTTCAGTTTAATTCTAATTTTTTGGCTCATGCTATCTATTATTAAGCTTCTACTTTTCCTTTTGCTTTTGCTATTACTTCTTCAGCAATATTCTTTGGACACTCATCGAAGTGAGAGAACTCCATGGTAGAAGTTGCTCTACCGGATGACATGGTTCTCAGGTCAGTAACATAACCGAACATTTCGGACAACGGCACTTTCGCTTTAACTACTTTAGAACCGGCTTTGTCGTCCATTCCTTCAACCTGACCTCTTCTTCGGTTCAAATCACCTACGATATCACCCATGCTTTCTTCCGGAGTAACCACTTCTAATTTCATGATTGGCTCCAATAAAACAGGGTTAGCTTTTGGCAACGCCGATCTGTAAGCCATTTTACCGGCAATCTCGAACGACAACTGATCTGAATCGACCGCGTGGAAAGAACCATCCAACAATGTCACTTTCAAACTATCTACCGGATAACCAGCTAATACACCGGTACCCATTGCTTCTTTGAAACCTTTCTCAACTGAAGGGATAAATTCTCTAGGAATGTTACCACCTTTAATTTCGTTAACGAACTCCAGTCCTTCTTTTTCTTTATCGGCAACAGGTTCAATTCTAACAACGATGTCAGCGAATTTACCACGACCACCTGATTGTTTCTTGTACACTTCTCTGTGTTCTACAGAACCGGTAATGGTTTCTTTGTAGGCAACCTGAGGAGCACCTTGGTTACATTCCACCTTAAACTCTCTTTTCAGACGGTCGATGATGATATCCAGGTGAAGCTCACCCATACCACTGATGATGGTTTGACCTGAATCCTGATCCGTTTTAACCTGAAAGGTCGGATCTTCTTCAGCCAGTTTACCTAAGGCAATACCTAACTTATCCACATCGGCCTGAGTTTTAGGCTCAATGGCGATACCGATTACCGGATCCGGGAAGTCCATAGACTCCAATACGATCGGATGTTTCTCATCGCAAAGGGTATCACCTGTTTTAATATCTTTAAATCCTACCAAAGCAGCAATATCACCACAACCCAATTCTTCAATTTGGTTTTGTTTGTTTGCATGCATTTGGAAAATTCTTGAAATTCTTTCTTTATTACCTGATCTGGTATTCAACACATAAGAACCTGCAGGAAGTGATCCTGAATAAGCTCTGGTAAAGCATAATCTACCAACAAAAGGGTCAGTAGCAATTTTAAATGCCAGGGCAGCGAAAGGCTCATCGTAAGATGGTTTTCTGGAAGCAGGCTGATCTGTTTTAGGGTTGATCCCTTCGATAGCTTCCGTATCCAGTGGCGAAGGTAAAATTTCCATTACCATATCCAACATTGCCTGTACATCTTTATTCTTCAATGCAGATCCACACATCATTG